>DATAHE010000282.1:0-2824 GCA_036263355.1 Steroidobacteraceae bacterium
CCGCCAGAACATCCTTGCAACAGCAACAATGCAACAATCGAACTCGCAAGACAGGCGGATCGAGCACGAGGTGATGCGCACTTGTGTACGCCTGGAACGTGAAGATGCATTTGATCGTCGGTGAGTGTTGTCACGTGGAAGTTCTTTACGTTGCTTACTGCAGTGCCACTGACTTAGGTTTGAAGCAAGTTGCAGGATCGAAGGTGAATTGACTGGGGATATCGATCTTTTCGCTATGACCAACCAGATCCCATATACGTGTATCACCATACGGCGTATCCATGACGTAGTGGGTACTGCCACCAATCGCAATTGAGCTCTGCGCCTGTCCCAGATAGTTTGTGATGATCTCGGCACCGGAGTGGTACAGCAAGCTGCCATAAGAAATCATGCCGTACTTCATCTTTAATGGACGATCTGACAAATCACCACACCATGCTTGCCGTCCATTGATGTAGAAGATCACTCTGTCGGGTCGAACGAATACGTCGAAGTGCGTCAGTGGTGCTTCCTGATCAAAGGGTTCGAACATGGGCTGCGTTGCATGCTTTTGTGCATCCATTCGCCATGCCATGCCGCCTGTCGCATTGGTATCACCATCATTAATTCCATCGGGCTTCAGATTGATAATGCCGTTTGGCACACCCGCCTCGTTGATGAATGCATGCAATTCAGAATGAGGTGCATCAAACCAGGTGCTGAGGTTTGCATTCGCCGGTGCACCCCAGAATTCGCCGGTGCCAAACTGGATAATGTTCAAGCACTCTTTATTGCGCCACGCCGGATTCAGGTTCGGATCTTTAGTATCTTCGCCACCGAAGTATCCAGAAGGATTGAACCCCAACGGCGGAGTGCTGGCACTGGCGGGCAAGTAGAAATTAGCCTGGCCAATAGGACGCAGGTGAGGAATATGGGTTGTGGTATCAACAAGTTCTTCGCGTGTCGCGCCACCGCACATCAACCAGTGCCAGTAGCGTCTGCCTGTTGCGCCCGAGTTAACGCGGAAAATCGAATGGACGTACTTACTGGTGTCGAGTTCCTGAGGAAGGCTTTTGGTCGATGCAAAATAAACAGCACCAACTACATCTTGAGCCCAATCGCCGAAGCTTGTGTACAGACGTCCATGACGCTTCCACACCTGCACGCCTTTGGGATTGTCACCATTTTCCCAAGTCTTGCCATCTGATTGCAGACCCTGTTGCACCCCGACCATCCAGAAGAACCAGTCACCGAACTGTCCTTCGCTGGTCAAGCCTGCGCCTTCACCTCGTGGTGTTGGTTTGAATGATGTCATGATGCCGTCAGTATCGAAGTCATCGAACACGGCGTTGGTACCCACATCAAATATTGGGCCGTTCACTGCTTCATCTGCCGCTGGTCTTGAAACAACGATAGCGCTTCGTGCAATCACCACCGGATCTGCCGGGATCTTTGTATCTGTCACCAACACCGGCTGTCCGATCACTTCAGCGGGTTTCGTTTGATCCGCACTCACAACCCGGTAATCGTTCAGCGTGCTGCCCTGGCCATTGATCACTTCATTGCCAAACTGGGCAATCACATCGTTGAAGCCGCGAATCGGAATAGTGTTGGTGCTGCTCCACAACGGAATCAACGCGCTGGTATGCCCCATCATGCCGGTGAATGGACAAGGACTGGCCAATGCTTCCACGATGATTTTGTAGTTGCCATCGGCCACCAGGCCAGGCACCTCGATAGCTTGTATCAACTCACGATGGTTGGTTTGAACTATCGAACCAATCTGTGTGAGGAGGCCGTCGATGTTACGTTCAAAGCGTTGTCGGTATCCTGCACAAGCGATAACCGCACCACGCGGCTGTGTGCCATTGAACGTCACCTTATTGGTGTCGTAAATATAAGCCCGATAATCTGCGGCGCCTTTTACCGCAGGCACATAAACAATCAGTGCATCACGGCGATTCAATACCGCGACGTCAGAGATACTTGGCATCGCAGGGCTGTTCAGTGCCGATGGAAATGTAGTCCAAGTCGCAGCGACAGCATGCTTTGGCATGTGATGCAAAGTGTCGGCGATTATTCCGAGTCCGTTAAATTTAGCTGACGAAGGCGCACCTAAAGCCGCTGCCGAAGTACCGGGCATAATGTTTATCGGTGTGTTTGTAAAAGTAGGCAAGCCCAAGACATTCCCTGGAATGCTGCTTGCGACACTACTGCTGTTTGAACTGATGCTGGATGAGCTTGACGATTTTACCGAGCTGGAACTGCTGCTACCGCCGCTAGAACTGATACTGGACGCATTGCTACGCGAACTGCTGCTGACGCTAGTCAATGAGCTTGAAGTGGCTGATGAAGTTGTCGAGGAACTGACAGACGACGTGGAAGAGTTGGTAACGCTGCTCGAGCTGGTGCTCTGGGATAAACTGGATTGGCTGCGGCTGACAGAGCTTGATCGCGAACTTGAGATAGCGCTGGATGTTGCATTGCCGGTGGCACTGCTGTTCGCAGCAATCCCGGAGCCATTGCATGCTGCTAACAAGACACTGGCAGTTATGACGAGCCACACGCAGGGCCGACGTAGTTCCCGAGTAGAAACGGTAAGGCATGCACTGGATTGGACAACGAGTAGGTCCGCTGCAGCCTGCATATGTCTAATTGCCAGCATGTAAAAAGTTCTCAACGGGTTTGTATCAGCAATGGTCGAAATGAATAACCACGCGAACTTACCAGCCGGGCCGTTTCTTACGGTTCGTACTTCAATATGGTTTCAGTATGAAATTCGGCGGTAACGTTTTTGTCGCTACATGCAAACATGTCGGTGGTTATCTACATCGCGCTCATATAT
>DATAHE010000283.1:0-28410 GCA_036263355.1 Steroidobacteraceae bacterium
TCTTTACCCGATTGCGTCAGCGGCACATAGATGACGGTCTTGACGCCCAGCAAACGCAATAACAATGTTACCCAAGCTTCTGCTAACACAGTGCCTTCTGCGACGATGGCCAGTTCAGGACGCAGACGCAATACATAGCGGGTGATGCGATAAGCATTTAGAAAGGCATGCCTGATACGAGCGAGCAAGCCGTTACTCGCGCCGGCCAGCGGCACCGCCAGCACGCCCTTTGGTGAGCGTTCATAAAGTCGTGTATCGACACGCGCGACCAACACCGGTGTGATACGTCCTTGCTGATGCAGTTCGGACATCCAGCGCAACAGCATCACTTCGTGTCCACCGAAGGAACGTGCTGTATCGATAAACAGCCAATGCGGTTTATGCATGCCGGTTCACCGTGTGATCAAGCTGTCGAATGGCGGTAGCCAGTTGTTGACCGCGTGTGTTCCAGTCGAACAGCGGTGTTGCAATACGATAGGCTTCGTTCTGCAGCAAGTTCAGCATCTCGATATCATCAATTCTGTTCACTGTGGATCGCACCAGTGTTTCCATGTCATTGCACGCAATCACATAGCGCAGCAAGTCAGCGGGTAGGCCGGAAGTGCAGGCGGTAATCGCCGCAATGGGAAGGCGACTGAAGACGTAATCAAGAAACTTGAGCTTGAACCCACCACCAACGACATCGGGCACCAGCGCGATGCGTGCGTTATCCACCAGTGATGAAACATCTTCGACAAAGCCATGAAAGACAGTTGCAGAAACCTGCGCACGCAATTCACGCAATAGTTCAGGCGGCACATCGCCAACAATGTCGAGCACCATGCCATGTTGTGCAAACACGGGATCAGCTGCGGCAATCAGGCGTCGCAGATTTTCTTGCTTGATCACCCAGCGAAATGATCCCATCACCAGCACATGACGCGGAGTGGAGTGCGTAATCTGTCGCTGTGTCTTGCGATGGCCCACATAGCCCGGGGTCAGAACAATAGGTTCACGATGGTTAAATTTGCGTCGATGCATTGCATAGGTTTGCGCATCTTCCTGGGTGATGGTCGTTACCAGGTCCGCGTGCTTGATCAGTGATTGTTCCATCTGGCGAATCTTCAGATAGTTCTGCCATACCGCAAGTCGCCGGGGCGAAGTGACTGGCAATGCGCGGAACATGTCACGCCACAGCGACGCTTCATGATTGTGCGAGACATAAATGATGACAGGAGCTTTGGAGTGACGATGAAGCGTGCTGCGTGCCTTCAGGCACAACGGTAACGCCCAGCCACAGGCGTAACCATCCAGCACAATGGCATCCCACGGTTGTTGCAGCTGTTGTTCCAGCAACCTGTAGTAAGAAGGTGTGGCATGCATCGCGGCAATGCGTGGATAAAGACTTAACAACGATAAACGCTGATCGCGCTTGTTACCGTCAACGATTCGCCATTCGCTAACCCAGTCTGATGGTGGCGTGAAGCCTGATTGTGCATAACCCATGAAGCACACTTCGGCGTTTGCACGCGTCAACGCAGCGGCGAGATTGCCTGAATAAATTCGATCACCGGCATCCTGTGGAAACGGAATATCGCGTGAGATCCACAGGCAACGCAGTCTTGGTTGCATTGCATTGCCTATATCGTCAACAGGAGAATAAGTAGAATGCGCGGCGCTATTGCGGACCGTATCAAATGCGGTTGCAGGTACTGCGTTCATTGTGTGCGCTCTTGAGAAGTTGGAAAGGAACGAAAGGCCTTAATAAACGCCATCGCAGATTTCGGACGTCGTCCATCAGATAATTTGCCGTCGTAATCTTTCGCTTTGTAATCCCAGTAAGCGTGATAGGCGACATTGTGCTGTCTTATCCATTCGGCCATGTTGTTGACGAAGTAATCATCGTCGTCACCACCGTGACCATCGGGCCGCGTGCCGGTAGCCCATTCAGGAATTGAAATGGGCTTGTCGTGCCGAGTGGCAAAGTCACTTAGCCAGTTAAGGCCATAAGCTTGTGTGACCAGTTGATGCCAGCGTTCTTCGGGCGTGGGTTGTTGCTTCAGCCATATCTGGTTGTAGAAGTCATAGCCGATCACATCTACATATTCATCACCGGGATAAACGTTCGGTGCAGGTATCTGTTGATAGCCCTGCGCCACACACCAGTCGAACAGGAACGCTGCACCGGGAACCGACTTCATTGTGGTGACAATGCGTCGCCAGTACTTCACCCAGTTCTCCGGATCTTTCTTTGCAGCCCACGGATACCAGCCGCCATTAAATTCCCAGCCAAGACGAATTACGGAATGGGCGAATCCATTCTTGATCAAGGTTTCTGCAAGCTGACGAAACTGATCATCGA
This sequence comes from Steroidobacteraceae bacterium, assembly GCA_036263355.1. Lineage (GTDB taxonomy): Bacteria > Pseudomonadota > Gammaproteobacteria > Steroidobacterales > Steroidobacteraceae > CAILZL01. Next base: position 2,342 of record DATAHE010000283.1, read on the forward strand.
ACTTTCCTGATGCTCCTTCGGCCAGTGTGCCGTGATCATTCATTAGCATGGGCACGGAGAACACCACTTCAATCGGCTGATGTGACCAGCATTTGCTGGCCCAGTTGGCATCGCCCTGCATCGATTGCCATGAATCAGAGGCGATAAAGTCCAGCACAAAATCCGGGCGACGACCCAGCCAGTTCGAAAAATTACCCATGCGCTTAACACCGTCACAGCCATTGCCCTGATAGGTGCCAAGCATGGCAACAAAGGATGATGGCGTTGAAGATGGCTGTGCGGCCGCGGCGCCGATACAAAGAAACACAGCCGAAAAGAAATGTAACGCGCGATTCATATGCGACCCTCCTGTCCAACAACCATGGCGGGTGATATTGAGGATGATGATGAGGCTGGTGTTGCAGGTAATGCCGTCTCACTGCGTGCAGAGTGATCGACGGATAGCCAGCCCTTCAATTGCTTCGCCAGTCTTTGTTCTATCCATCGATACGATGCAGTTGAAATCAATACCGCCAGTGTGAATGAGGCCACGGCAAACACGATGGCGGAAACAAACCATCCAGCATGTGGCACCAGCCAATTTGTTACGGGCTTCTTGACAGCAAACATCACGATGGGATGCCACAAATAAAAGCTGTAACTGATATTGCCGAGCAACTGCATTGACGCCTGCTTCAAACCACGCGCCATGCCAATGCCATTGCATACGCATATAAACAGGTGCAGTCCCGACAAGAATGCCAATGTCGCCCATGCAAGTCCGGGCCATGACAACACATGCGCGATAGCAGTAGTCGTGGGTCTGGCTTCATCCAGATTCACTGCGCGCCATGCGAGCAAGAACAACAGCAGACTGATCAGTGGATATTGCAACAGCGGTGATTGCAACCAGCGCGATTCTTTAATTGACTGCCAATTAAGTGCAACGATGACGCCCGGTATGAAGAACAGCGCACGCGGCAGCAACATCAGTAGACCCACAATGATCACTGCCATTACGATCATTGATGCTGGCAGCATGATTGATGCTTTCATCGTGGCATTCACCTTCCGGACCAGCAGCGCATAGCTTGCTGCTGCCAGTAAATAAAACAACCACTCATAAGTCAGTGACCACGATGCAGGATGCAACACTGGAATTGGCACCAATGGCGGCAGCAGTAACAGATTGCTGATGAATACCGAGAACTTGTCCGTCAGCGTAGTGCTGGCAAAGTACTTCCAGCCCAATGCAACGCCCAGCGAAAAGATGCACAAGTGCACCGGAACCCACACTGGAAAGATGCGGATGCAGCGGTCCTTGAGAAAGGCAGCAATGGTTTTATGCCGACGCAGGCTATTGATAATGACGAAGCCGCTGATCATGAAGAACAGCTCGACACCATATCGCCATGAACTGGCGAAGAATAAAAAGGCGTCCTTGCCGGGCGCTGGCGTTGCCGAAACGGGTATCAGTCCGGAGTTAATGACGTGATAGGCAAATACCAGCAGCACACACAAACCACGAAAACCGTTGATATAGAAGTTGAAACCACTCTTGGCAGCCGTCACAGATGCAGCCGGTGATGCGGATTGCGCAGGCAATACATCGCGAATGTCCGGTGCCCTGACCATCTCTGTGACAATACTTCCAGTTGTGAAGTGGTCGCGTGCCATGTCGTCATCCCTGGCCGCGAATCGACGCTGACGGTTGCCATGTCTGGTAGCGTTGTCCACGCACGGATTGCCACACACCAATGCCCGCACCACCCAGGCTGCGTATCACTTCAACAACAGAAGTGAGTGGCCCTGCGGACCAGCGCAGACCAATGTAGAAGCACAGTGCCGTTACTAATGGCAGGATCAGCGCCAACAATGGCCATTGCGCAAACAGCAGTGCGATTTCAAACAGGCAGGCGCTCAGCACCAGGAAGTAAATGCTCAGCCAACGTAGCAGCTTGTGCGACACATACTTATAGATAGTGAGTGCATTCAGCTCACGAATCGCTGGCCATAGAATGCGGTGCACGTTGAAGGCCTGACATGCAATGCGGATCTTGCGACGAAATTCCTCCATGCCATTGCTGACTGATTCCTCATACGCGCGGACATCATTCGCTTGCACTACACGATAACCCTGACACAGAATCATGAACGACACATACATGTCATCGATGATGTGATCGGGTGGTGGCTGATGCAATTCGCGACGGATCGCAAACAACGAGCCATCCGCACCCATCACCGATCCACTGGCTTGCTCAAGTGATTTGATGGCTTGCTCCAGCCGCCAGTACAACGAACCGGTTGCCGCTGTCACTGAATCATCGCCATTGGTATAAATCAGGTCGCCGCACACACAGCCAATGCTGGGATGGGCGAAGTAGTTGCGTAGCTTTTGCAGCCCTTCGATATCCAGTCGCACGTTGGCATCGGTGAACACGATGTACGGTGCAGTAGTCTGCGACACCAGCAGATTCATGCCATGCGTTTTGCCGTGACGTACTGGTGACACATGCAGCTTGATCTGCGATGCAAACGGCGCAAGTAATTCCGCAGTGCGATCACTTGCGGCATCAACATACACCAGAATTTCCAGATCGGGTTCCTGCTGACGCATGGCAAGCAGATTGAGCATCTTGGCCTTGATCACATGTTCTTCGTTATAAGCACACATGCAAATCGCAAAACGTCCAGTTGCTGGCTCCACTTTCATGTGCGACTTTCCGGGTCGTCGAATGACATTGAACACCTTCAGCGACAATGGATAGGTGATGAAAGGATGCAGCGCGATGAGCAAACAAAGCCCGCTGAATATAAATAGAACGTTGGCGATGAGGGTCATCGTGCCTCCCGGAGTGTCAATAGACTTTCTAATGGATCGTGTGGAATCGCAGCAGGCGCTGCGTTGGTGGAGATAACTTTGTTCTGCGTGGCGAAGGACTTTGGTCGCGATGTCCATACCAGCAAGCTCAACGACAGCGCATGGGAAAATGGCACATACAATCCGTTCAACAGAAAGGTGAGTGCGACGGCAAGCGCCACGGCCGATGGCAGCGCAGATGAAGAGAGGCAGTAGAACAGGAACGAGAAGTACAGCAGCGCACCCGCGATGCCGAACTCCAGCACCATTTTGAATAGCGGCATTTCGGCCACTGGATAGTGAGCCAGCGGCGCATATTCCTTGAACATGCCAGCACCAGCACCAAACAATGCGCGTATGGGATGATCCGAAAGAAACTGGTTGAACAGATAGAAACCGCCGACGAAGCGGGCGAAACCACTGGAGCCGGTTGAATTGAATTCACCAATTCGTGAAATAAATTTATCGAGATAGAGATACTCTCCCGCGAACTGCACCAGGATCACTGCAACGATGGCTGCGATGATCATGCCGAATAACAGACCCCAGCGATTTTGCGCAACGATGACAACCGGCAGTGCAATGCCCAGTACCATGAAGCCAGTGCCTGAATACGACACCAGCATGCCAGTGATGTACAGCATGATTCGCCACACGCGATTTAATGTGGATACTTCCAGCACGAGGGCCACTGCGAGTAGCTGACTAAGATAAGAAGGTTCCAGCATAAACACGCCATTGGCGCGCATTACGGCGGATTCATATTCGAGCGGTGCTTCCTGATTGAAGTTCTGAATGCGAAATCCGTCTGGAATAAAACTCTCAATCGGAAATAGCCACGGACTGGAGATAAAGTGTTGCAAGACGAATTGAACAATCGCGAGCAAAGCACACAGGCTGCACAGCACGTTGAAAAACTTCACCACCTTGTTGATGTCTGCTGACCCCACCCGGAACTGCAACAGCAGTGGCAAGTGCAGCGCGGCCAGTAACAGGATCGAGCTGGAATAGAACATATCGTTCTTCAGTAACTGCACAAGCGTAAGCAGGCCAATGGTTAACAGGCCAAATGCAAACCGCCGCGTTTCAATGACGAATTGGCAGGTGATGCAACCTGCGATCATCACTACCAGTAATATGGGCAGCGCGATGCCAATGCCACGTGAACCAAAGGGCGGCACCGCGATCTTTGAGAATACCGTCGCAGTCAGCAGTGGCATCGCCCACAGCAAGTTGCGCCACGCAGAAGCTGGTGGAGTATCGTGAGGAGTTGCCGCAACCAATGTACGAGCGGCGGAGGTCATAAGAAGCTCCACCTGATTTGCAACGCCGTCATCTCATCCAGATAACTGTATGCATCAATGCTCGAGTCGCGCTTCTCATAGCCATAGTTCAAATTAATATCGAAAGAAGGGCGTGGCCGAAACAGCAATTCAACGCCAGCCAGCTTCACTTCGTCTTCACGTGGCAACAGACCTGCGGTGGCAATGTTGCGGAAAATATATTGCTGACGTTCCCAGCGCAGTGGCAAAGATAATGTGATCTTCTCATGCGGCATCCAGCGTGGTGTCAGGCTCGCGCCCCGCGAGATGAAGTGATCTGCTTCAGTATCAAAGTACGAAGCGAGGTCCTTCCAGCCGGCGACGGTGAACTGGATGTTGCCGCGTGGTTGCCAGTCCAGTGAAGCACGCCACGTATATCCGGAATAATTGATTGACGGATCGTGTTCATAATCGTGTTTCACATGCGATACCGCAGCAGCAAAGATCGTCTTGCTGCCTAGCTCGTAGTGCGCGCGGGCCGATACCGTTTCCTCTCGATAGTCACGATCAAAGACGGTGTCGTTAATAACCACGGTGAATGGGTAGTTGGCCTGCACGCGTTGTGCACTGAACCCCAGATAGTTTTCAGCGCGACTCATCAGAAGAATCTCGGCGACGCCCGTGGTATTTCGATAATTATCGACGCGACGTGATTCGGCATCATGCGAGGTATCAGTACGGTCACCACGCACTCTTGCAACCACATGCGCACCGAAGTCGCGATTCACTTCCAGAAAGTAGTGGTACGAGTCCACCACATCTTTCACCAGCGGGCGATCATTGACGAAGGTGCCGAGTGCGCGCTTATAGTCGCCGCCTGCCTGACCATGCCAATTCTTGGCAACCTGCCAGTTCCATAGCAACGCCGCGTTGCCAGAAACATGATTCAGGATTTTGTTATCCAGAAAGCGGTTGTCATCAATGTTTGCGGTCAGCTTGAATTCCTGTGGATTCAGCTGCCAGCGTTCCTGAATGCATGCCGTGGTGCGTAACGACGTGTTGTACCGACTGGCATCCGGACCGAGTCGTTGCGTGACGTCCATATCGCGATTCAGGTGAAATAAATTGGTGTGATAGATGGCCTGTTCAGCAAGACAGACGAATGATCGCTCTGTTACCGGCTCTTCTTCGGTTTCCGCGTGGACCGTTGTACTGATGAGCGGAATGCTGATGGTGCATGCCATCGCGATGCAGGAGGAAAAAGTCCATGCATGCGATTTAGAGTTAACTGTTGTTTGCCTTGGCGGAGTGCTGTTCACATCAACCATCCAGTACTACACCGAGTAGTTCAGTTCTGGTTGTAGAAAGCAGTTCGGCAGCCAGCTCCACATCAGCAGTAGGGGTTATGTTGCGACGTGCGCTCAGAATGCAGCCATGAGTACGTGATGCAACGACTTGTGCATCCGCGCAGTCGGCCAGCGGCGGCGCCACCACAATCGCAGTATCAAATGCTTTCTGCACCGAATCGAACAGATAGCGCAAAGTCGTCAGACTCAACAGCTCCTGCGGATTCACTGGTGGCTTGCCAGCAAAAATAACCGAGAGGTGATAGAAGCCCGGAATGGAATGCAACAGGTCCTGCGGATTGCAGTAGCCTTTCAAAAAATCCACTAAGCCACGCTGACCTTCCATCTTGAACATGCCCTGTTGTTGTGGTGTGCGCAAATTTGCATCGATCAACAAGGTGCGTCGCCCCAGTTGCGAGAAAGCGCAGGCCAGATCCGCAGCAAGCACATTGGCTCCATCGTCATGACGTACTTCAGTCACCATCAATATCTGGTGATTACGCGCGAAGCAACGCGACATCAATTCGCTGCGCAGTGAGCGAATGGCTTCGGCGCGTGCGCTTTTGGGTCGGTGCACCATTGAAAGTGCAGATGAAAAAATCTTGTTGTTAGACAGGTTGGCAGCCAGCTCGCATTGAACCGCGAGTGCGCGTCGCACTTCCAGTTCAGTAATCAGTCCGAGTCGCAGTGCGACATCACTGAAGCATTCGCCTTTCTCATTCTGTGCAGCCTGGATGCGCTTGAAGTCCTGCTCACTCAATGTGCCTTCGTCATACAGGATTTCGCCCAGGCGGGTATCGAGGTGCGGTGGAATCTCAACTGCTTTAAGGTTGGTGTCTGGGGCAATCGCCATATCAACTCCTCATTCTGCTCATTGAGTTTACGAAGGGCGTCTCGCAGGAATACGACGTCCCGCAAATCGATCAGATGGAATCTCGGCAAGCAATGGACCAAAGCTGTTGCCTTCAAGATCAAGTTCGGTGTGGATGCGCGGATGCAACGTCTCCGTAAAGATGCATATCGCTGCGGCCAGCAAGGGCGCAATGAATATCGCCAGTATCATGTTCAGCACTAATCGTGGCGATGAAGGTTGTTCCGGAACTGCCGCTCGATCCAGCACGGCAATGTTGCTGTGCTCCAGCTGGCTTTGCAGTCTGGTCTGACCGCTGCGCTGTAACGCTGCATCATAGGCAGTGCGTGCACTGTCGACTTCGCGCTTCAGTACGGCATATTCATCCTGCTGTGCCTTCAGTGACAGAATGCGTTCGCGCTGCTGCTCAACGGCACGTTGCAGTGATGCGGCTTGCTGGCGTGAAATGCTGGCTTCGCGTGAGATGGTGGCGCGCGCATTCTGCATTTCCTGATCAACCTTTTTTTGGATCGCGGCAAGCTCTGCTGCGGCGCTCATGTATTGCGGATGATTGCGATCAAAGCGCTGCGACACATCAGCAAACTTGGCTTCGGCACGTGCAAGTTCCGTCTTCAGGCTTTGCATCAAAGGGTTCTTGAACAGATCCGACATTTCATCAGGTCGTTGCAATGAATTGGCCTGATCCATCTGCGTAGAGCGTGCATTGCTGGCATACATCGCCGACTGCGCTGCTACCAGTTGATTGGATAATTCTTCCAGCCGCGCATTCTCTACATCCAGTCGCGCATCGTCAGTGCCAATCAAGCCATGATCTGACTGATACGCAGAAAGCTTTTGTTGTGCTTTCTCCAGCGTGCTGCGTAATTCTTCTGACTGTTTATCAAACGACGCCAGCTGCCCGCGCATCGGGCTTACTTTCAACTCAACACTGGTCTGCACGTAAGCGTCTGCAAATCCATTGGCGATTTTCGCGGCACGAGTTGGGCTGGTGTCAGGATACTGAATGTAAATAACATTGCCATTGTGTGATGAACGCACACTTAGCTTGTCGAGCAATACATCAGCAATGGCGTCGTCGATGGCGGCGGGGGAGACGGCCTTTAATTTGGCAGTGAAGAAAGGATCTTCCTTCAGCTTAAGATCGCGCACGACTTTCAGTGCCACATTGCGACTGCCAATCACATCCATCTGTGTCGCAACAAAAGCCGATTGCATCTGCTGGGGGACATTGGCGGTGTTGGTGTATGGGTCAGTGGTACTGACATCGGCAATGACGGCCGCTTCGCCCAGATATTTTTTTGGCAGCAACAAGCTTGCGGCCAGCGCCAGTATCAGCACCGAGCAGAAGATGGAGAAGAACATTCTTCTACGCGCCACCAGAATGCGAACTAACTGTGCAAGGGTCACAAGGAATTCCTCTTTATAAATATCAACACTCATCACCAAAATCATCACCGCATCAACATCACATCAGCACCGGAGCGGAGGGCGGTGCTTCAAATCAGATCGTCAGAACAGGCTTTCTTTAATCAGCAGTACATCGTCAGGTTTCAAAACATCCGTGCTCTTCACGCGCTGCTGATGTTCGTTGCCACTGGAATCGCGACGCTTTAACTTGGCGCCGCGTTCCGTGCCGTGTTTAGTCAGACCACCGCCGGCTGCGATGGCTTGTGATACCGTCATGTTGCGACCCAGACGATAGACGCCGGGATGTTGTACTTCGCCATAAATATAGAATTGCGCTGCACGTGCCACGGACAGAGTGTCGCCACTGTGTACCTCAAGATTCATGCGCAGATCGCCATCTGACAGCTTCTGCAAATCGACGGGTTGCACGTTACCGTTGGCGCGAATCAACGTGGCCTGGTCTGCTGCGGAGTCCGGCAAGACGCCACCGGCCAGTGCGAGCACATCCAATACTTTCTGCGTACCAATCAGGGGATATTGACCGGGCTTGCCCACCTGACCAATCACGCTGACCTTCTGACTTTGAAAGTCGCCAACCAGAATGGATACCTGTGCTTTCCTGATGAAGCTGCCTTCAGTCAACTTCGCAGCAATCATCTCCTCTGCTTCATGAGTAGAGAGGCCTTCGACGTGCACCACACCAATCAGTGGATAAGTGATGTTGCCGGATTGGCTGACACGCGCATCCAGTGCGAGCTCGGGATGATCGAATACAGTGATGTGCAATAAGTCGCTAGCGCCCAGCTGATAATCAGCAGCCTGAACACAGAGCGACAGTAACGCGCCAATCAACGTGAGTACCGTTGTGAACACGGAAACAGCATTACCACGTTCAGAATTATTAGAAGTCCTAGTAAGCATGGGTGTCCTTGAATACAACTGCGACAGTCTGAAACAGAATTTTTATGTCGAACCACAATGACCAGTTGCACAGATATTTAAGATCGAACTCAATGCGCTTGGTCATCGTCACCAGATCATCGCCGCCACGATAGCCATTCACCTGGGCCCAGCCCGTGATACCGGGTTTGACTTTGTGACGAATCATGTAGCTTGGAATCTGTTCGCGATAACGTTCATTCACTGCGACAGCATGGGGACGTGGACCCACCATACTCATCGAACCGCCCAGCACATTCAAAAGCTGTGGCAATTCATCAAGCGAAGTACGACGGATGAAAGCGCCGAACGGCGTGACACGACTATCGTTGCGCGTCACCTGCTTGTATTGATTGTCGCCATCTTCAGTGACCGACATGGAGCGAAATTTTCTGACCATGATTTCGCGACCATCCAGTCCATAGCGTCGTTGCTTGAATATGACGGGACCTGGTGAACTGAGTTTCACACCCAGCGCTACCATCAGGAACAAGGGCATCGTAATTGTTAGTGCTGTTAGTGATAGAACGATGTCACTGCAACGCTTCACCAGTCCGCCAACACCATAGAAGGGTGATTCGCAGATGGCGATCAAAGGAATGCCACATAGCATTTCAACGCGCGCACCAATCAGATCAAAGGCACCGAGATCAGGAACGAAGTAAACAGAGGCCACTGAGTCCTGCAGTTCTTCCAGGAGATGCATCAATGCCGGATTGCGTGACAGTGGAAAGGTGATGTAGACAAGTTGAATGTTGTGCTTGCGTACATATGCGGCGATATCGGTCGTCGAACCGAGGCGTGCCAAGGAATGAAATGACCCCGGCGCCGCAGGGGTACTGCTGTCTTCGTCAATCTGGTTTCCAGAGGCGTCACCGGAGCGGCCGAAATGACCATCGAAATAGCCCACACAGTTGATCATGAGTGAAGGCTGCGCTTCCAGCATCTGGCTGAGTAGTGCACCTTGTTCAGTTGCCCCCACAATCACTGCTGATCGTGCTGCCATGCGCCTGATGCTGACACCAAATAATGGCATGCATATTCCCGCTCGCACGGCAAACAATACAAAGGGTGTGAGCAGCACCCATGCGATAAACGGTGCCTCTGCTACGTAGTGCCCCGTGCCCGATAAATACATCAGCAAACAGATGCCAATGCATATGACGCACCAGCGACTGAAAACATAGTTGAATGATTTCAGTGTGAACGCGCCAAGGCCATCGAATGCAAATTTTGAAAAGTCGACAAGCTCTGCAACGGCGGTAAAGCCGATCACCGCAATCAGAAAGTACGGTCCGAGTAATGGTTGATGCCACCACTGTAGACAGACCAGTAACACCAAGACAGTTGTAACGGGATATACCAGCGATTGAATGGCAATCATCAACGCAGAATTTCGCGAAGCCGCTTCCATTGGCAGCGACCCTGCGGTCTGCAATGCCGTGAATGAGTCATTGCGCACTGAGATTAACCTCGTTCAGCGTGTGCAATCAGCTCGGCACCGGCAGCCTGCGACAGCTTTGTCTCTGTGACACGATATGCGCGAGCGTTGAAGCGTTGCAGCGTGTTGAGATTGATGATGCGTGTTTCGGACTGCGCCTTCTGATGACGACGCAGCTGCAGCACCACCAATACCACACCAGCTATCATTGCCAGCAACATATCCGACATGCGAAAGCTGTCAGGTTGATGTTGTGCTTCCAGTGCTGGCGCCAGCCTTTCCTGAATTGCCGTCACTGTTGTTGAAGCCTTGACTGCTGTGGGTGCTGTGCTCTCGGCAGATGCACACTCAACCACGGCAAGCAGGGCAGAGCACGCAAGAACAAAAGAAACAATTGCACTATTCAACATGTTGAGTGACCGCATAAACCCTCACAAAGATATAGGGAAAGACCCTGAACGTAGCGAGCGATACTCAAACAAAAACACGGCTTGCTTAGTAGATCACTTGCCCCAAGATCGCTGTGGGAGTTGTCTTACAGTATGTTTTCTCTGTTTTGATGCGCACAACAATGCTGCTGCAACAAAGCGCAGCAAAAATTGTTTCAAACTTGAATTGATTTGGAGCAACGCGATTATTCATGCACTTATTGAGCACGTTTCATTTTTATGAAGTTGTTGTGCGATCAATAGTCAAGTGACATTTGATTCGCAAAATACATACACTCGATAGTTGGCAGTACATGCATGCGCAACTTTCTTGATGAGTCGCTATATGCCACCAATGTCGTGGCTGTCAGACAGTTCTTATAAGAAGGTGGATGTTAATGACAGTCTGCAACCGAGTCAGCGCTCGGCTATCAAGCCATCAAGCAATCAGTTTCCAGAATAACCGCCAATGATGGGCAGTATCTCGCCCGTGATGTAGCTGGAACATTGCGATGAGGCTAAAAACACAAAGGCTGGCGAAATCTCTTCTGGTTGCGCCGGTCGTTTCATTGGCACCTTGGCGCCGAATTGTGCAACCTTTTCACTCGGCGAGTCAGATGGATTCAACGGCGTCCACACCGGTCCGGGCGCGACAGCATTGACGCGAATACCTCTGGGCACCAGATGCGAAGCAAGTGATCGCGTAAAGGCGTGAATGCCACCCTTGGTCATTGAGTAATCGAGCAGATGCCCGCTGCCGAGAATGCCTGTCACCGATCCGGTGTTCACGATGGCACTGCCGGGCTGCATGTAAGGAATGGCCGCCTGTGCCATGAAGAAGTATCCGTACAGATTCGTCTTGAGCGTGCGATCAAATTGCTCCACTGTCAGCGCTTCAAGTTGCTCGACATGTTGCTGAAACGCAGCGTTGTTCACCAGGATGTCGAGATGTTCGAATTCATCCATCGTCTTGCTGACCACTGTTTCGCAAAATGTTCTGTCGGTGACATCACCAGCGATCAATAGACACTTACGACCTTCGGCTTCGACAGCACTGCGGGTAATCTCTGCATCTGCGCTCTCGCTTTGATACACCACCACAATGTTTGCACCTTCGCGAGCAAACAGAACGGCAACGGCGCGGCCAATGCCCGAATCGCCGCCGGTGATGATCGCCACTTTCCCTAATAACTTGTTAGAGCCCTGATAATAGGGCGCTTCATACATCGGACTTGGATCGAGCATGTGTTCCTTGCCGGGCTTTGATTGATGTTGCTTGGGAAACGGGGGCTCCGGATAGCGGCGCGCACCGGCTTGCATGGCAAAATCTTCGTCCTTCGAAGATTTTTGCTTTCCTTCCGTCGAAGAAGAATGCTCTTTAGCGGTGTGTGCTTTGGTGTCCATTTACTTTAAACGTCAGCGATGAATAACTTGACTGGATTAAAGCATCCAAGAAATCACATCGATGTCGGCAAATCATCGAGTAAGTGGTAGTTACTGTCCGACTATCATCCCGGCAGATGCTGCTTCTTCTCATTACCGTAATCGTCGGAAGGATGCGGCAACACAGGTATGTTTTCCGCGGGCTCTGGCGTTTCTGGCACCGGTTGCTCCTCAGCATCTGGTGTAGGGCGCGGGTCGTGCATCAATGACGCATATTCAAATGGCTCACACCGCAGTGGTTGGTACGACATGAAGTTTCTCCCAAGGTTGCGCATAGCATCAAGCAGTGAAGTATTTGAAGTTGTCATCAATACGTGCATAACTGTCGTCGGCGGCAGACGTTAGAGCGTCATCATGCAGCTACATAAATGTGCTCCTGCCTTTACCTTGGGGTCGGATGATGCGGGTGTGCCCGTGGCTCAAGTTCGCCACCAGCATTGTGACCACTTTATAACCCGAGTGAATTGTCCGAGTAGTGCATGACGCAACTGCCGAATGGCGACACGTCCTTATTTGGGCGACTTATTAGGGCGACTGGTTGGAAATCAGCTGCGTGTGATGTTGCGGTTTGCGCAACGTCTTGTGCTCGTCACCTTGATAACTGTAGACAACATCAATCAATTTCGCTGCAAGCACCTATTGCAAAGCGGCAACGACGAAGCATACTATCGGCCGTCACCTCACACATTCGTAATAAAGCAGCGTGTTGTTGCCTATGCTATTCTCGCGCTTGACTAATTATTTTGTCCTACAAGCTTGATCCACAGGTGATTATCTTGAACATGGAAAACGCTGCCAGTAAGACTGCCGCCTCTGTCATTAAATCTGTTCTGGTAGTTGAAGACGAACCAGTCACTTTAATGTATCTGTCCGACACGCTGCAGGAACTGGGGTTCAACGTCACGCAAGCCAATAATGCCACCGAAGCCATTCATGCTGCTTCGGATTGCCCCGGGTTGTCAGTTGCTTTTGTTGATCTTGGACTGCCTGACCTTAGCGGACTGGAATTGATTTCCGAACTGCGCAAGATGCAACCAGGATTAAACATCGTTATTGCATCCGGCTACGGCGAAATGGCCAAACGCGATCTGGACAATGCGGAAGACACCGACAATTTCACTGTCCTCACCAAGCCATACAATCAGGAAACCATCACTGAAATTCTCAGTGACCTTGGCGTGCTCGGTAACAACTAACGCTATTTTTATTCACCGTCGCTCCTTGTGTTATCGGACCGCTTGAACTACAACCAGTAATTAATCAGGCGACTTGCTGACTCCTTCAGCTTTTCTCCCGCCGATCTCCGACGCCAGGTGTTGATGTCAATCTCCTTGCTTTGTTGCAGATCGGATAAATAGATTTCCTGCATGCGCGTGCCGAGCGATTCACTGACGATAATGGCAGTCACTTCATTGTTATGAAGAAAGCTGCGGTAGTCGAAGTTCGCTGAACCGATAATCGATACACTGCCATCGATGACAGCGGTTTTGGCATGAAGTAATGCATCGGTGACTTCATACAGCCGCACGCCATGTTTCAGCAATGGCTCGTAACCCCCACGTGCTGCATAGAACACAATGCTGGAGTCTGTGAAGCTGGGGACCAATACGCGGACATCGACACCACGCGATACCGCAGCAATCAACGCATCGCGTAGTTCCGGCGGTGGTGAAAAGTAAGCCTGCGTAATCCACACCTGCTTTGACGCATGCTGAATTGCAGCAAGATAAGTGCTGTAAATGGGCTCTTTACGCTGCTTGACGCCAGTGCTGGCAACAGCAGATACAATATCGGCGCCAGCATTTTCCAGCGGTGGATAGTCGATATCTTTACTGTCATTCATTTCGCCATCCAGCGCCGCCCAGGTCTCAAAGAAGATCATCTGGAACAGGCGAACGGCAGGACCTTCTATTTGCGCATCTGTATCACGCCAACCTTCGTTGATGCCACGCTCTGGTCCGGGATGTAACGAGGACTTCGATGCATAGGTGCCACTGATGTTAAGGCCGCCAGTGAAGGCGATCTTGCCATCGACAATGAGCAGCTTGCGATGATCACGATTATTGAATTTCCAGAATGCCACGCTATGAAACGACAGCGGATTGAACTCCTTGACCAGCACACCGGCGTTGCGCATTTCATCGAATAGCGCATCCGATGAGGTCAGGCTGCCGATGGCGTCGAAGATCACACGGACACGCACGCCAGCACGGGCCTTGCTGATTAGTAGTGATGCGAAGTCTCGACCCAGTTTGTCATCAGAGAAAATATAGGTTTCAACATTCACGCTGCGCGTTGCGCCTGCGATGGCGCGACGCAGATGCGCAAACGTATCCGGTCCATCCACCAGCGGTGTGACCTTGTTGCCAACCACCAGCGGTGAGTTGGTCTTTGCGCGCACGGCATCTACCAGTTGCTCAAGCTCATGACTGTGTGGAGACGCTGGATTGCCCGCAGCTTGAATGATTTCGCTGGATTTCTTTTCACTGAGCGCGCGTCCGCCCGCTACCACTGGAGCAACTTCTGCTTGGTGCTCCGGTCGATGATCAGAGAGCGTAGACAGGTCGGTGCAGGACCAAAGCGGGACGGCGATGCAACAGAGAATCAGGTGGTTTAAGAATCTATTTTTGCGCATGGTTATTCATTTGCGTTCGTCTTCAGCGTCCCAGACGCAAGAATTCATTAGCGCGACGTGTCTGCAATGTCAGTGCTGCACTAAACAGCATGTGAGGAAGTGATGACGTAAGGGTGCAGATAACGGCCTGGTTTTAAGTAATGCACCGCTTATTCCGCTATCCCGGGAAACACCAAGAGTACTAATTTACAATCTGTAAGAATCATCCTACAGTTATTATAAGATGTGGCCTGCGTAAACATTGGGCCGCGCAACGAACACTATCGGACGTGACCAAAGTGGTTATTTTCCTTGTCAGACTTATGCTGGCAAGTTGGCGCAAGTCATCAGGGAAAAATCTTGACGCTTGTAAGCCGCGGATCGGCCAACTAATCAGTTATTCAAAAACGGTAATTCAAAATGCCCAAGATACTCATAGCAGATGATCATGCAGTTGTCAGAAAAGGCTTCAAGCAACTGCTGATGGAAGATCGCGCCCAGTTCGAAGTGGGTGAAGCGTGTACAGGTCGCGAAACACTGGATCGACTGCGCGAACAGAAATGGGACCTGCTGGTGCTTGACATCAACATGCCTGATCGCAGTGGTATTGATATCCTGCGGCAGATACATGCTGCCTATCCTGGCATGCGTGTGCTAATTCTCAGCGCATTTCCGGAGAGACAATATGCAGTCAATGTGCTGCGCTCAGGCGCGAATGGATATCTGAACAAGGAAATGGCGCCTGAAGAGTTGCTGACAGCGGTCAAGACGGTACTGAGTGGCCGACGCTATGTCAGCGTTGCGCTTGCTGAGTTGCTGGTCACCGAGCTGGACAACGACAGCGAGAAACCAGCACATATGCAATTGTCGGAACGCGAATTCCAGATCTTCTGCAAGCTGGCAAGCGGCACATCGGTTTCCGCCATTGGTGCGGAGCTGTGTTTGTCAGTGAAGACAATCAGCACCTATCGCTCAAGACTGATGGAGAAGATGGGCTTCAAAAGCAATGCTGACATCACGGCGTATGCGTTACGCAATCAATTGATCAATTAATCAATTGTCCAGTTTGATCGTCTGAACTTGGGGTGTGGTGTAAACTGCGGCATCTAATCTAGTGTCGTATTGTGATAACAACAGGAGTGCGCTCGGCAGCGTTACCAATTTGATGCGTGAGCTTAAGGTACTGTTAGTCGAAGACTCTCCGTTACTTTCGGACCGTATGATGGAATTGCTTTCCGAGATGGAAGGCATTGTATCCGTGGGCGCAGTCAGCACCGAGTCTGCAGCCATCAATGCCGTCGATACGCAACAACCAGATGTGGTGCTGCTGGATTTGCGACTGAAGGAAGGCACAGGCTTTAGCGTGATGCGGCACCTCAAGCATGTCAGTAAGCAGCCTGTGGTGATTGTGATCACCAACTATGCGTTGCCACAGTATCGTCGTGAAGCGGAAGCGCTGGGCGCCCGTTTTTTTCTCGACAAGAGCCAGGAATTCGATTTGATTCCCGCGATGCTGGCAACGTTACAGATAGAGCAGACCGCACGCTGAATAAGCGCCGTCGAAGGCAAGGCTTTACTGCGTCTGATTGTGCGTGTTCGCGACAGCGCGTGAAGCTGGCAACAATTCCGTAACTGCGTTACTCCAGCGTTGCCAATTGATTGGCCAAGTCTGTTCCCAGCCATACGATTACGCGCGTGCCATGCGGAAAGACAGAGATGATCTGGAAGGTACCGCCAATGGTCTGCATACGGTACTTCATGCTCAGTAATCCGTGTGAACCACTGGCGCGTCGCGTCGTATTCTCAAAGCCAACGCCGTCGTCTTCAATCGTTAACACCAGCTCTTGATTGGTACCTTTCAAACTGACTTTAACGGTTGTAGCGCGCGCGTGCTTGACGATGTTGGTCATTGTCTCCTGCGCCACACGGAAGATGGCAATCGCAATATTCAAATCAACTTTCAGTTCTTCCTCTGGAAAATCTGCTTCAAGTACGAGATTGGCCTGTGCACAGGTTTCTTCACATTGCCATCTGATGGCAGCGACCAGTCCCAGGTTATCGAGCAGGGTGGGACGCAATTCTTCAATGACGCGGCGTTTCAATTCAACGCCGGCACTCAATGCAGTCTGAATACGTTGCCAGCGCACCTGGATATCGGGTGCACTGAAATCAAATTTCTTGGCAAGCTGTGAAAGATCCATCTTCATAGCGACCAGCAGGCCGCCGAGTTCATCATGCAGTTCTCTGGCAAGTCGCAGCTTTTCATCTTCGCGCACACTCAGCATGTGCTTGGAAAGATTCGTTAACTCTGCAGTGCGCTCTTCCACCATGCTATTCAGTTTCATTGCCGCAGCGTTGCGTCGTTCAATTTCCCAGATGACCAGCAGGCCGATTGCCAGCAATAAAAGGATATTCAGCAGCGTCGTTCCGCCTGCCACATACCGGTTTACCTTGACTTGCAATTGCCAGAAATCAATATCGCTAAAGACACGTTGGCGTTCCCGTGAGCGCATACTTTCAAACGTCGCGCGTATCTCTTCCATCCAGTGCAAATCAAGACGGGTTTTCACCTGGCGTAATGCTTCAGCGTCGCCGGCTACACGTTGCGCTTCTTCAATTCCGCTTTGCATTTCTGCAAATTTGCTGTCGATGTTGTTCCTTGCCTTGTTCAGATACGCCAGTTCGTCATTTTCGATTTTTCCATACTGCGATATCAGCGTGTTCAGTGTTTTATTGGCGCGGCTTTTCGCTTCATTGAAGGTCACCAGAAAACCGGGATCAAGTGTCAGCAAAAATCCACGCTGCGCACTTTCTGCATCGGCAACGGCATAAATCATTTCGGCAAGTTCGCGCAGTCTTTCCTGACGACCACGAATGCCTGCGGCCAGCTCCACAGTGTAAGAGCGGCGATATTCAATAACGCCATAGCCAATCAACACCAGGGTAATGGCCGTCAGCACAGCAATAACCACGTAGCGCCGGTTAAAGCCGGGGAATAGAAAATTAACCATGGTAACTAACCATCGGACGACCCATTAGTTGGCTCACTGTCACCATGCTGTTTCTCTCTTTATTTCAGCAAGCAATTCAACAAACATTCTTTGGCATCCTGCATTTATGGAAACCGTATTACGGAAGACCATTTACTGAAATCCGTTACGAAATCATAGGGAAGAAGTATAGGGACAACAATGTGTCGCCGCTATGCGGATAAATAACGTGACCTATGTGAGTGCTGTCCTACCACAAATTGTTGTAGCAACCGACGGCCCGCTTTTCGGCAGTAACAGAGCATACAAAGCGCCCGACTACTCACAAAGATCCACTTGCTTAGGATCTTTCAACGAAGGAGATCATGATGCTTTATTATGCTGTTGTGTTTCTGGTGATTGCATTGGTTGCCGCGCTGTTTGGTTTCACCGGTATTGCAGTGGGTGCGGCCAGCATTGCCAAGATCCTGTTCATGGTGTTTCTCGCATTTGCAGTGGTGGCATTCATCATGTCTCTTGCACGCAGGGCCTGACCATGGCTATTGCCACACCACAAAACACGCCTGCCAATGGGAACGCGCAATTGCCTGCGCTCAGCTCTGCTGCAGAGCTGCGCGCACGCGCCATGCAAAGTCTGGACGATGGCGCGGTGACGCAAAGCTATGCTGCTGATCGCGAGAAAGTAATTGCGCTGCTCAATCAGGCATTGGCGACGGAGCTGGTGTGCGTGCTGCGTTACCGACATCATTATTTTGTGTCCGAAGGTCTGCCCGCAGAAGCGATCAAGAAGGAATTTCTTGAACATGCCGAGGAAGAGCAGAGACATGCTGATCAACTGGCGGAACGCATTATTCAGCTGGGTGGAGATCCTAACTTCGACCCGAAAGGACTGGCAGAGCGGAGTCATGCCGAGTATGGCAATGGCAAGTCGCTGCTCGAATACCTTCGTGATGATCTGATCTCCGAGCGCGTGGCCATCGAGTTCTATACTGAAGCGATTCAGTATATTGGCAGTAATGATCCCACCACGCGGCGCGTGCTTGAATCTATTCTGAGTGCGGAAGAAGAACATGCTGAGGAGATCGCCAGCATGTTGGCGAGTGTTTATCACCGTAAGGAATAGCAACAAGGATTAGTGTCGACTGCTCGAGTTGGATGTGACTACTCGCGGGCTTGTGTGTATCGATACGGTTACGTATACGAACAGCGTCACCAAAGTTTCAATAGCTTGTCAGACAACGTTACAAGAAGTACAACCATGTCAAACGCAGTGCTGCCCGTGCCACCCAGGAACAATCAGGACAGGAAGAGTATTTCATCGCTTATCCAGGCTTCGGACATTCCGGGTTGGTCGATCCGGTTGATCGCGTGGGCGGTGATTGGCGTCGTTCTTTACATTGGTAAACCAGCATTCGCACCGATGCTATTCGCGATGTTGCTGGCGCTGTTGCTATCTCCCGTAGTTGATTTCTTTGAGCGATATCGAGTACCACGCATGGCTGCGTCGCTGGGCGTGGTGCTTGTGCTGATTGCATTACTCGTGGTCATTGTCGATGCAGCATGGGGGCCCACACAACGCTGGGTGGAGAACGCACCCGAAGTACTGCAAACGATTGAGAAAAAAGTCCGGCCGGTGCAGTTGATTGTCAAACGTATCGAATCCATCACCACGCGTGCGACCACTATTGCCACCGGGCCAGTTAGTACCACCGGAACAGATAAAGCCGTCACGCCCGCGGAAATCAATCCGTTGAGTACGGGACGCGTGATTCTTATCGATACAGTCACTATCTCGATTCTCACCCTGTTTCTGTTAATGGGTGGCAATAGTACTTTGCGTGCCGTTGAACGCGCTTCGCAGCAGGGTGGTGGCAGTTACAAATCCATGAAGATTATCGAATCGGTACGCGCCGAATTGAGCAGATACTATTTAATGCTCACGGCCATCAACATCTGCCTGGGCGTTGCCGTCGCATGTGCCATGGCTTTATGGGGACTGCCGAGCCCGTGGTTATGGGGCATCATGGCAGGTGTACTTAACTTTATTCCCTATGTGGGACCCTCTATCAGTCTTGCAGTGTTATCAATTGTGTCACTGGTAACCTTTGATGGATATGGCACGGCGATTGGTGTTGCAAGCACCTTTCTCTGTTTCACCACCATCGAGGGCCAGTTGATTCAGCCATTGCTGATTGGCTTTCGCCTTAATCTCAATCCCATTGTGCTATTCGTTTCCATCTGGCTGGCTGGATGGTTCTGGGGTGTTGCAGGTGTATTCCTCATCACGCCATCACTGGTGATCCTGAAAGAAATTGCCTCGATGCAGGATGGCGATTCTTTGTTAAAGGCATTGTTGATTAGTCATTATCAAGTACCATTGACCCGTTATCGCATCAGGAAAGGTTTGGTTAAAACCGCGAGCGGAGTTAGCCCGGCTGTTAGCAAGTAGTCGCTGCGTGCAGATCTTAGATTCAAGCAGCGACTAGAGCGGCCCTCATCACACGCCAATAGACCAGGCGCGCTAGAGCTCATGCCAAGAGACTGGATGAAGCGCTTTATCAACGCGCTGCACTCGCGTCAATCTTATTAAGAACATCAACCGAAGGATTTTCGCTTTGCTTGAACGATGCTAGAGGGTTGTGGGCTCAGCTAACTTCAAACTACTCGTCGTTGTTAATTCAAGCGAAGCGTGAATCTGTTCATGCTTCTATACGACTGCTCATCCCCACAACATTCAGAGAAGGATATCTTCCTCTGGTCGAAATGACATGGTGGATATTATGAGGTCATACATTAACTTCCACTTGGTCTTGTCATTTCGAGAAACGCGAGAACTCTATTCTTTGGAAACTGAACATGCATAAAAAAGCCGGGCATTGCCCGGCTTCTTATCAATCAACTGTAGAGTTGATTAACGGCCAACTTTGAGGCCATTTTCAACTTTTGCAACGCCGTTGATGTTCTTGGCTACATCTTCAGCAGCATCCTTCTCAGCAGAGCTGGATACGAAACCGCCCAGTGATACCACGCCCTTGTAGGTCTTCACTTCGATTTGGTAAGCCTTGGTGCGTGAGTCGGCGATCAGTGCGGATTTTACTTTTGCAGTAATTTCAGCATCGCTCAGCGCATTGCCCATGGTGCGTTCGCCGCTGCGAACTTGCAGATTGTTCTGCACGGACTTAACGCCAGTGACAGTGCGTGCTGCACTTTCTGCTTCAGACTTTGCATCAGCAGTTTCAACAAAGCCATTCAATTGAACAACACCGTTACGGGTGTCAACATCGATCTGATGTGCTTTGGTGGTCTTGTTTTCAATCAGTGCGCTCTTCACCTTCGCTGTGACGGCTGCATCGTCGATTGCGTTTTCTGCCATCGCGGACAAGCTCACACTGGAAATCACAGCCACCGCCAAGCATGTAACTATCTTCTTTGCGTAATTCATAAAATCTGTACCTCAATTTGAAAGTAAGAGTCCATATGCCGGAGCAATGGGGTTCGTGAATTGAACCATTCAAATGAATGGCGCCGTTACTGTAGTGATGATGCCTTCACGCGCTTATCGGTGACCCACACAAGCGACTGTCAGTTAAGTACTACCGATTAAGGGCTTCGGAAATTACTGAGTGACGATCAGTTAATGCGGCATGGAGTAGTGAGCGGTGTCTTGCACTGCCGCAGCAGTGACAGGCCCGACATGATGTTCGATACATGCATAGTCTGTGATCACCTGATGCACAAAGCCCAGCTTGTTGATAACGGGTTCGGATAATTTATAGGGATACTCGCCACTGACGCCTGCGCTACGAAGTGCGGCATTTAAGTACTCGCAGAGCTCTGGCCACGTCGAAGTAATCTGGCTGTAAAATGCGCCGTTGCTTACTGGGGTCATCTGCTGTTGAGTGAGATTTTCATTGCTAACCGATATTCGCCACGCAGCTGCAGTATCCAGTGCGTCGCGAATATGAAGATAGTAAGCCCATGTCTCCGCCCAGTCTTCCCACGGATGCGAGCTGGCATAGCGACTCACGTATTCATCGCGCCAATCCTCTCTGTTGGTTGCCTTGTTGTAATAGCTTTGCAACGCCTGATCATAATTCTGGCGCTCATCACCAAAACACTGTCGATACGGTTCAAGAAACGCAGAGTTGGCGATCAATTGATCCCAGTAGAAATGACCTACCTCGTGTCGCAAATGTCCCAGCAAGGTTCGATAAGGCTCATTCAGTGAGGCACGGCGTTGTTCACGTCGCACGTCATCGGCTTCAGAAATGTTAACGGTGATGACGCCTGATGCATGCGCCGTTAATACCGCTGGCTGATCGGGCAGTGGAGTCAGAAAGTCGAATGCAAGGCCGGTTGCAGGCTGCTGAATTCTATCCGGCGGTGATAAACCCAATGACCTGAGCGAATACAGCAGTGAACGTTTTGCGTGTTCGAGTTTTTTCCATGCCTCACGGTTCTCGGCATCGTGTTGCGGCGGAATGGTTCGAGTGTAACGGCATGATGGACACAGTGAGCTGCCACCGTTCGATGCAGGGTCAACAATCCAGTTGCAGGACAATATATCGCGATTAACGCAAGGTACTGCCGTAGGCAGATTCCACATGGAAACCATGCTGTCAGTGTTGAACACATAACCGAGTTCGGTTTCGCAATGCCAGCACGACAGTGCATCAAAGGATAATCGTGACTGGCATTTAGGGCAGCTGTAATGTTTCATCGCTATTGCTATAACAATCCACCTGGGAGAGAAAAAAAGCACTGCAACGCAGCGGTTGCAGTGCTTCAAAGTCAGCATTTATCCAAATGCTGAGGTACCCACATCAACCGAACTCAGTGACTAGAAACGCCACGCGGCACCTAACCAGAACGCATCTGACTGGGTGTTGGGCAATTCCAGTTTTTCATATTCAGCACGCAACTCCAGGCGATGCAATACCACAAAGGACAAGCCGCCGCCCCACATAAAATCATTTCTGCTATGAGAAGTACGGATATCGGGTCCTGGGGAATCAAAGTCTACACGCGTATCAACGTTGTAGTAGTACTCGCCAGCTTTGGCAAACAGCTCTACAGGGCCGAGTGGCGCGCTGAGAATGACCGATGGTGCAAAGCCGTTCATCTTTACACGATAGTTACCATTGCTGCCGGTGGCCGAGAAAGAATCTTTGGATTCACCGAAATCAATATACGATGCTTCAAGACGCAACCATGGCATGAAGCGATAACCTGCAAAGATCTTCCAGGAGTTGTTATCGGAATGGCGAATATCCTGCACAGCGTCATCAACGCCATCTAGATGCTTGATGCCCGCATTGTATCGTCCAATACCTGCGCCAATGTAAGGCCCTGATGGATTGCTGGAACTTGAATCTGAATCATAGGCGCTGGCACTTAGTGGTGCAGCGATCGCCACGGTCGCCAAGCTTGCAGCTATCAATGTTCGCAATAAAGTCTTCATTTCATACCCCTCGCAGTTAAGAAATAGTTGAACGACTGCAGTCATTCCCGAAACATGTTGTGGTGATTAGCTTGTAATTCAGCGAAAGCACTCTCAATGCCTGTACGCCGAAGTTTGCTGTAGGAGCTATTGTTGCAGTGCGAAGACCTACAGGAATATTTGCTAACCCATTCATCTCAATGGGTATCGCTGTTGTGTTACTGAAAAGATGTCGGAGATTGCCTACGTAGGAACTGTCTGCACGGAGATACAGCCTGCGTCACTAAATTCATAGCATTTACGCTGGCAGGAAAGACGTTGCACGAAATGGCGTTATTTTCTGCGTGGATTGTCAGTCAACTATTTTAAGAAGCCATCTGAAGTGCAGCCGCTTAAGGTGGTTCCGATTAGAAAGGGTAACGACCATGATGAGCAAATACATTCAAGACAAGTCTCCACAAATTTTCAGGCCTCGTGTTACGCCGGATCCCACCATGCAATCCAGGCTTGCAGAAAAACTGAAAGAAGCGCTGGAACGAGATCACAAGTTTGTGGGTGGACATCTCGTCAAAACCACATTGACGCACAGTAAGGTCGGCATCTCCTGAGATGCATCGTGTCGGCACGCGCTTACTTTCCAATTGGAAAGCGCCGGATGAACTGTAGCGTAGTAATGAATACTATTTCGCCACTTGAAATTCATCTGACAGAGACTCAGCGATGACTGCCAAATATGAACATGATGACATTGCTCGAATTGCCTATCGATCCTGGCTTGATCGTGGGCAACCAGATGGATCTCCTGAAATAGACTGGTACTACGCATTGTCGGTAGTCACCAATCCAGAAGAGATTCGTCCAGTGCCTTTCGGCAATTTCGATACGCGTTCATCAGATGAGCAGTCACTTGATGAGGCTGAAAATCAGGCGGGTAATTTGTCGCTTGATGGCCAGGGCATTCGCAACGATGGCATGCAGGACGAAGGCATGCGCAATGACACCGATCTTGCCAGCGATGGCATTACCGATAACGAGACCACACGTCGCTCTGACCAGTTCAACGTTGATCAAAAGGCCAGCCCGGTACCCCGTTCGCGAAAGAAGTCAGCCGATGGCGGGGACAAACAAAGCGGGCGTATGCGTTGATGGCTACGGCGGCAATACTCGCTATCCAGTTTCGTTCCTAATATTTATTTCTCAACCCAGTAAGGAAAACCACGATGACCACTAGCAAATATTTCAATTCCCGCATTTTCACTTCATTGTTCGCATTGAGCCTGGCACTTGGCATTACTGCCTGCAATCAGCAGAAGTCACCCGCCGAAGTCGAGCATGATGTAGCAAAGGCAGAACAGAAAGAAGCAGAAAAAGTTTCAGAAGCACGCAGTGATGCTGCCAGCACGGTCAGTGCTGCGAATCAGGATGTTGCCGAAGCACAGCATGATGCACGTTCCGACGTGAACGATGCAATGGCTGATGCGAACAAGGACATCGCTGAAGCACGCGCCAAGGCCGATAAGGTTGCTGCAGACCAAGCCTATAACGTTGCCGAAGAGAAGTGCAAAGCATTGCCTTCCGACCAGATCGGTCCATGCAAAGACCGCGCGAAGGCAGATCGTGATGCCACCAAGGCACGCATTGATGCTGACTTGAAGGCTGCAAAGAATCACAACAAATAATCTCTAAACTTCAGAGGTTTTCGTCAGGTGATATCCCACGGTCGCAACGACGGCCGTGGGATTTTTGTTTGTGAAACGACAAAAGCAAACGCCATCCAGATTAAAGACGTACTTCTTTCGGATGTTGGAAGGTTAGGATGCAGTTGATTTTGCCGAACGACGACGGAGTAATGCTCTGACCAATAGTGCGACTACGGCAAGGTTCACAACGAGGAGCACGGCCGCATGCAAGGTCGGCTTATGAATCAGGCCCGTAATTTCGAATGGCACGTAGATGGCAGCACTGATCGCGGCTAGTAGCTCGGCCCAGGTTCGCTCGTAGTAAAGACCGTATGCTTCTACAAGATGGAACAAAGAATAAAGGAGTGCCCCAGCAGCAAGCATCAGCAACCGTGAATTCCCGACTTTTGCAGCAGCATCTAAAAAAATCTGTGGGTATTTTGATGCCGGATCGAGGTGTGCATGCTCGATAAGCATGGCTGCAAATGCGTAGACATCTTTATTAACGAGCGATAGTAACCCTGTGCCAGCCGCCAACACCAAGAGAGCCTTTGCCGCTTCGAAATAGGCAACGAGTCTAATAGCTTTGTCAGTGGCCATTTAATCCTAAGAACTCTGCAAATTGTAGCGATTCAGTCCAAGCTACAGTGCTTGTTAGATTCAGCTTTCACGAGTATCTAATCTTTTGCATTTGATGAGATCACGGATTCTTTGCGACTCGATATTACAGGTCGTTAGCAAGATAACACCGTATCCGATTTTGTCGCAAGTATCGGTGCATTCGAGAAAGCTTGGGGACCGACGTGCAATGGTAGTAGTGCGATCGAACCGCCAATCCGC
Source organism: Steroidobacteraceae bacterium (assembly GCA_036263355.1). Taxonomy (GTDB): domain Bacteria; phylum Pseudomonadota; class Gammaproteobacteria; order Steroidobacterales; family Steroidobacteraceae; genus CAILZL01. The sequence continues at coordinate 27,884 of DATAHE010000283.1, forward strand.
CTTGCGAAGAAGTAATGCGACTATTGCTGTAAGCGATGATGCTTACGACTTTCTAAATCAACCTCGAGCCATCATCACGCCATTGCTCACTACACGAAGTCTTTCATCATCTTTCTTGCGATGAACGCATATAGCATTCTTGCCAGAAAGCTTTGCCTTGTACATGGCCTTATCAGCCTGGCTGATAACACTTTCGATGGGATGTGAGAAGCCACGGAACAGGCTGACGCCAATAGTGGCAGAGCAATTAAATTGCTCGGAGTCGATGTAGTACGGCTTGCTTAAAGCGGATAACACGTTCTGTGCAATCTGTTCCAGAATTTCCATGGTGCGTGCACGGCTAGGCGATAGGTTATCCACTAGCACTACAAACTCGTCACCACCCCAACGGGCAATGGTATCGTGTTCGCGTACGTTAGACTGCAAACGCCTTGCGCATTGCTTCAATAACTTGTCGCCAACGAGGTGTCCCGCAGAGTCATTCACGTTTTTGAAATTATCAAGATCGATAAACAGGATGCCAGCAT
>DATAHE010000284.1:0-1968 GCA_036263355.1 Steroidobacteraceae bacterium
TAACGTCAATATTCATCACAATTTCGCCAACTTCAGCACTGACCTTGCCTATCTTGGCCATGCTAATGCGTTGAAGACAGATTTGACCGCTCTAGAGAATTTACGTTTCTCGGGTGCGCTCAAGCATGGCACTGATGATCAGCGCTGTTTGCGAACGCTGGATGAGTTGAGCATCCCGCAATGTGCGCACCTGCCGGTAAAGGCGTTATCCGCCGGACAACGACGTCGAGTGTCGCTGGCGCGGGTGTTGATATCGGACACTTCGCTGTGGATTCTCGATGAACCCATTACCAATCTCGACACGGCAGGCATTCAACTGGTGGAAGAGTTGATGGCCAGTCATCTTGCGCGTGGTGGGATGATCCTGACCGCTGCCCATCAGTCGTTACTGCCATCACATGCGGGCACACGCAGCTTGAGCTTGCACTAATGACATCGGTAACAGAACAAACTCAGGGACCTTTCAAGCTTGCGGCGACGGTGTTGCATCGCGAACTGCGACTTGCAATGCGACGCTGGGATCAAGTGCTGCAACCGCTGATTTTCTTTATTGTGGTGGTGACATTGTTTCCACTTGCCATCAGTCCCGAAATGTCCGAGCTGCGTCGCATCGCGCCAGGCGTGTTGTGGGTGGCAGCCATGCTGGCTTCATTGCTTGCGGCCGACGCATTGTTTCGCCCGGATGTAGAAGACGGCACCATGGAGCAGTGGGCATTATCGGGCCAGCCAATGCCGTGGCTATTACTGATCAAGTCATTTGCTCATTGGGTTTTATCTGGACTGCCATTAGTGTTGCTTACGCCGGTTGTCGCCGTTTCGCTTGGCGTGGAAACTGGTTGGCTAAGCATCGTGGTCGTGCTTGCACTCGGCAGCGGAATCTTGACAATGCTCAGCGCGGTGGGTGCGGCGCTGACGGTGGGGTTACGGCGTGGCAATATGTTGATGGCATTACTGGTGTTGCCACTGGAAATCCCTGTACTCATTTTCGGTGCACAAGCAGTGCAATCCGCCATGCGGGATGAATCCGCAATAGGCATAATCAGTCTGCTGGGTGCGGTGCTTTTGCTGTCGATGATACTGACGCCGTTTGCAATGGCGGCTGCAATTCGAATCAGCATTGAGTGACGCTTCACAATAGATAAAGACCACTGCCAACCGCTACGAGATAAATAGATGAATTGGGTCTGGTTCCACAAACTGGCTTCGCCACCAAGCGCCTATGTGTTCGCCACGCGGCTACGTCCCTGGCTGTTCTGGATTTCTCTTGTGATGATCGCCTGGTGTACCTATCAAGGGCTGTTCGTGGTGCCGATTGATTATCAGCAGAAAGAAGCCTTTCGTATTATTTACGTTCATGTTCCGGTGGCTTCGTTGTCATTAATGGTCTACGCCATGATGGCGATTGCTGCTGCAATTGGAATTATCTGGCGAATGAAACTGGCGCATGCCGTAGCGGCAGCTTGTGCCATGCCGGGCGCAATCATCACAGCGCTTGCGCTGATCACCGGTTCGATTTGGGGAAAACCCATGTGGGGTGCATGGTGGGCATGGGATGCACGACTCACATCCGAATTGATTCTGCTGTTTCTTTATATTGGCTACATGGCAATGCGTGCATCATTCGATGACGTTGGCCGGGCTGATCGTGCTTCAGCGATTCTCGCCATCGTTGGTGCAGTGAATCTGCCTATCATCAAATACTCGGTCATCTGGTGGAACAGCTTGCATCAAGGTCAGACATTGAGCTTGCTGGGACCTTCTGCGATTGATAAGTCGATGGCTACACCACTGGTCGTGATGATTTTTGCTTTTCTATTATTTTTTGGATCGGTGCTGTGTGACGGACTGCGCGCCGAGATTCTGCGGCGCGAACGTAATGCCAGTTGGTTGAGTGAACTAAATACTTGATTGGTCCAATACTGATGAACTCTTTCCAAAACCGCTGTAAATCCGTCGATGGAAGCTCCG
>DATAHE010000285.1:0-4635 GCA_036263355.1 Steroidobacteraceae bacterium
GTATTCAATGGGTATTCGTCATGTGGGCGAAGCCACGGCAAAGGACCTGGCGAAGCATTTTGGATCACTCGATCCCATCATGCAGGCGAGCGAAGAGCAGCTGCTGCAAGTTAACGATGTGGGACCAGTGGTGGCAAAGAGCATTCACCTGTTCTTCAAGCAACCACATAACTGCGAGATTATCCAGAAATTGCGTGAAGCCGGTGTGCATTGGCCAGAGCATACTGGCGCCGCTAACGATACTTCACCCAAGCCGCTTGCTGGAAAAACGCTGGTACTGACGGGAACGCTACCCACTTTGTCACGCGACGAAGCGAAAGAATTGATCGAAGCGGCGGGTGGCAAAGTCAGCGGTTCGGTTTCAAAGAAGACAGACTACGTTGTTGCCGGTGAGGAAGCTGGATCGAAGCTGACTAAGGCGCAGGAATTAGGTGTGACGGTTATTGATGAAGCAGGATTGAAAGCTCTTCTGAAGTAGGGCGGGTTAGCGGTTCTTCGGCGTAACCTGCCGTAGATATCTATCGTTGATCTGTGTGATATTTGACTGAAGGAACAAAGGAATGAGATCAGCATTGTTGTTTGCGCTAATTGCATTAGCGTCTATTGTAAATTTCCCCGTTCATGCCGAACCGGCAATTCAAATCTTTGAATGCACTGTCAACGGCCAACGTGTATTCAGCGATCATTCTTGCGGCGATGACTCCGTTCAACGTAACGTTCTCGTTGCCAACACAATGGAAGCTACCAAGGTAACGTCAGAAAAATCTGTAACATCAAAGAAGCCACGTACAAATAGACCAGCAGCGTCTACCGACGAGCGTGACAAGCGTCGTCAGCATTGTGCACGCATTCAGAAATCACGTGATGCCATCAACGATAAGATGCGCGCTGGATATACAGCCAAGCAGGACGAACGCCTGCATGACCGATTGCGTAAATTGAACGACGATTACTTTGAGCTGCGTTGCAGTAGTGTGCGTTAATCAGTAACGTTAATGTTCCTGCTCAATGTTCTTGCGCAGAAGCACCCGCATGATATTCAGTGTACACATACACTGGAATATTCAGCTTGCCGAGTTCTTCTTTAACCACGGGCTCCACGTCGCTCCATTGCAGGCCGCCGACGCCGGTGGCAAGTCGCGGTATCGCAATCGACTTCAATGATTCATCGGTGGCAATCTTTGCCAGCGCTCGCAAGCTGTCGCGTACGTGTTTGACGCTGGCGCGGCCGGGATGCGAGTGATTCTGTGCGGCTTCCTGTGTCAATAGATTAACAATCCGCACACCACCGGTGCCGCCCCACAGCCATGCTTCACCGGGCTTGCCATGATGTTGATTACACCAGTGATGGAAGTCCTTGTGCATGGCTGGATACTTTTGATGAAGTGCAAGTGCCAGGCCCTGACTCATGGGGTCTTTGGGTGCGACGCCATGTGCAATGGCCTGTGCCTTGGTCAACAGAATATCGCCGGATACGTACTGAATCATGATGTCCTCGGTGCTGGTTTGGTCTGATAAAGCTCTGTTTCTAATGTAGGGTCGCAAACTCCTGATTTCTGTCAGGACATGTGCGCAGCGCCTTGCGGCTGGCCACTTCCGGTTGCTCCAGATTTCCCCTTGAATGACATGGCCGAAAGGCAGCGTCACATTCCCCGAAATGCTGAAAGCGGGGCAGGAATACCGTAAACTGTCCCACTCCCAAATTCGACCACGCAGGTAACTTTGCAATGAAGCGAGCGTTTAATTTCAGTGCCGGTCCGGCCGTGTTGCCCCTGGAAGTGTTGAAGCAGGCCCAGGAAGAAATGCTGGATTGGCGTGGTTCGGGCATGTCAGTGATGGAAATGAGCCATCGCGGCAAGGAATTTATTTCAATCCATGCTCAGGCCGAAGCCGATGTGCGCGAATTGCTGGCCATTCCCGCCAACTACAAAGTGTTGTTCCTGCAGGGCGGTGCGATTGGCGAGAACGCCATCATTCCGATGAATCTGCTGCGTGGCAAAACCAGTGCTGATTACATCAATACAGGTGAGTGGTCTAAGAAGTCGATTAAAGAAGCGAAGAAGTATTGCACGGTGAACGTTGCAGCCACCGGCGAACCAAATAGCTTTACCAGTATCCCCAAGCGTGATTCTTGGAAGCTGGATGCTAATGCTGCCTATGTGCATATTTGCAGTAACGAGACCATTGGTGGTGTTCAGTATCACAACACGCCGAACGTTGGTGATGTACCGCTGGTTGCGGACATGTCATCAGACATTCTTTCGCGTCCGGTTGATGTCAGCAAGTATGGTTTGATCTATGCCGGTGCTCAAAAGAACATGGGCCCTTCAGGCTTGACACTGGTCATCGTGCGCGAAGATTTGATTGGCAATGCATTGCCCATTACGCCTTCTGCATTTGATTACAAGCAGCAAGCTGATAATGATTCGATGTTGAACACGCCGCCGACCTATGCGATCTATATCGCTGGTTTGGTATTCCAGTGGTTGAAGAAGCAAGGTGGTTTGCAAGCAATGGATGCTTACAACCGCAAGAAAGCCGGATTGATTTACGACTATCTCGACAACACGTCTTTCTACACCAGTCCTGTCGCACGTGAAGATCGTTCATTGATGAACGTGCCATTCAAGCTCAAGAACGAAGCACTGGATGAAGCTTTCCTGAAGGGCGCAAAAGAGCTGAACATGTTGCAACTGAAAGGCCATCGTTCAGTTGGCGGCATGCGCGCCAGCATCTACAACGCCATGCCGATTGAAGGCGTGGAAGCGTTGGTTACTTATATGAAGGAATTTGAAAAGAAGAATGGATGAGGTTGTGCCGGAGTTTTAGTTAACTCCGTTCGCCCTGAGCTTGTCGAAGGGTTTTGAATACTTCGCTCGGAATAGTTCGACAGGCTCACCATGAACGGCTCATGATGAATCTGGAGTAGGTTGGGCTGAGTCTGCGAAGCCCAACAGAGAAATTGAGATGCTGGGCTTCGTAGACTCAACCCAGCCTACAAAACAAGACTGAGAACAATGCCATACAAAATTCTGACACTGAACAACATCTCCGTACGCGGCCTTGAACGTCTGCCACGTGATCGCTTTGAGGTCGCATCGGAAATCGGTCATCCCGATGCCATCATGTTGCGTTCGGCAGATATGCACAGCATGGATGTTCCCGCCAGTGTATTGGCCATTGGCCGCGCAGGTGCGGGACCCAATAACATTCCCGTCCCCAAATTTTCAAAGCGTGGTGTGCCGGTGTTCAATGCGCCGGGCGCCAACGCAAATGCAGTAAAGGAGCTCGTGATCGCGGGGATGTTCCTCGCGGCACGCAATATTTGTCAGGCATGGGAATATACCAAGGCGCTGAAAGGTGATGATCACACGCTGGAAGAAGCGGTGGAGAAGGGCAAGAAGAAATTCGTTGGCTACGAACTGCCAGGTCGTACCTTGGGCGTAATAGGTCTCGGCGCCATCGGTGTTGAAGTAGCGAATGCAGCTCATGGTCTTGGCATGAAGGTGCTGGGCTTTGATCCCGCTATCACAGTGCAACGTGCATGGCAGTTGTCCTCGGGTGTTGAACAGGCATTGTCTCTCGATGATCTGTTCAGTCGCTGCGACATGGTGACGGTGCATGTTCCATTGATCGATGCAACCAAAGGTCTGGTCAATGCAGCAAGACTCAAGCTGCTGCGCAAGAATGGCGTCATTCTTAACTTCGCGCGTGCGGGCATTGTCGATGAAGCAGCGGTAATTGATTCATTGGGCAGCGGTCATCTCAGCGCTTATATCTGTGACTTCCCGACCAATGCAGTAAAAGACAATCCAAAGATTATTTCATTGCCGCATCTGGGTGCATCGACTCACGAAGCCGAAGAGAACTGCGCAGTGATGGTGGCCGATACACTGAAAGACTTTCTCGAGAATGGCAACGTGCGTAACTCGGTGAACTTCCCCGAGGCGGTATTGCCACGCGCACAGAATTCAGTGCGTATTGCTGTTGCCAATGAAAACGTACCCAACATGGTGGGACAGATTTCATCCACACTGGCTGCTGCGAAACTGAATATCGCTGATCTGCTCAATAAGTCACGCGGTGATCTGGCGTACACATTGATTGATGTGGACGGCACCAGCGTTCCGCAAACTGTTGTTGATCAATTGAAGGCAACAGCGGGCGTATTGTCGGTCAGAGTGCTGTAACGCCTTATCGAGTATTGGTTCTCGTATAGAGGTGCCGGTTTTATATATGTTGTGTCATTCCCGCGAAGCGGGATAGCGAAGACAGGAGTCGGAGCAAACATCGGCTCGCCGATGGCACGGAGGGCGAACTGCACGACGCAGTTCGTAATCCAGTTAAATACTGTATTACTGGATCCCCGTTTTCACGGGGATGACGAAGTGGTGAAATTGAATCTGCTTAATTAACTTCGACATTGAGTGAAACGAAGCGTGGCAAGCAAGAAAAAAACGTCGGTAAAGAAAACCAGCAATCAACCTGCTGCGGAAACTGCTGCGCCTGACCTAGCCAAGATTCGTGCGCAAATCGATAGCATTGATGATCAACTGCTCAAATTATTGAGTGAGCGTGCCAACTTTGCACAGGCCGTTGGTCTGTCGAAGAAGAACGAAGTCACCAGTACCGCTG
>DATAHE010000286.1:0-1544 GCA_036263355.1 Steroidobacteraceae bacterium
TATAGGCTCCGCAAAAACTCCTGTTTTTGACGGTTTTGAGCAGAAGCAGTCAACACCCACCATGTACTTTGGTATTCATTTCCGTCAACGCGGGTTAGTCATGATCGTCGAGCTAATGTTTATTGCACGAGCTGCGGTGCAGCCGGTAACGGTACCCGTATCTCTGGAAGCCTGCGCGGCGCTGGTTCCTGCTTCACTAAGCGCGAAATTGGTTGCTGATTTTCCTGGCATGACGCTGCCTAGTTCTGTTGATGCAGGTGATGTCCGTACTCGTGATATTGCGAGTCGTGGCGATTGGCCTTGTCCATTTGTGGTGGCGGGGGACTTTGATGGCTCGGGCACGCTGGATCGGGCGTTGTTGGTGAAATCTGCCGATGGCACCATCAAGTTGATCGGTGCACTCAATAACAATGGAACGTGGCAAATATCATTGAACGATGAGTGGCCCTTGTCGTTGGCCGAAAGCGAGCTGCGACCGATGGAGCCGGGCTTGTATCAACGCAATGATGCCATTGATCATCCCGATTCAAAGCTTGATCAATTATCCAGTATTCAGGCGGAGAACAGCGGTTTTGCAGGAAGCAAGGTGAATGGACGCAGAGCTGTTTACTTTCTTGTCGGCGATCAATGGCAGAAGCTGACGATCAAGGACAATTAACTGACATTGTTAGCGGCATCAACAAGAAAGCATTGGAAAGAATACAGCAACGGATAACAGAACCATCATTGGCGCATGAAACGCATTACTGCTAATCTTTTGCATCCACTACATAACATCAATAATGTCTGTCGACATCTTTAACAAACTAGCCCTTACGCGCGATTGGTTCCTGCGTCACGCCACCATCGTGTTAATCGCGATGATCCTTGCGAGTTGTGCGCTGGTCGCGTCGACCTACCAGCATTTCCGGCACACATGGGATGAGCCAGAGCATCTGGCCGCTGGCATGCAGTTGATTGACAAGCATATCTATACCTACGACCAACAGCATCCGCCGCTTGCGCGACTCGCAATGGCGATAGGCCCTTATCTCGCCGGTGCACATTCTTTCGGTGAACCCGGACCTAGCGGTGAACAGGAAGGTCGCGACTTGCTATATCGCACTGGCAACTACACCTTGCTACTAACACTGGCGCGCATCGGCATGTTGCCGTTCCTGATCGTGTTGTTGTTTGCGACGTGGAAGTGGGCCAATGAAATGTATGGCACCAGCGTTGCGTATATCGCAACTGTCTTCCTGATTGCCACACCGCCGGTACTGGGTCATGCAGGCATTGCTGCACTTGATGTGCCGGGCGCAGCGCTATGCACGCTCGCGTTTTTCTGCATGTTGCGCTGGTTGCAAACATTGCATTGGAAATATGCGTTGGTAACTGCATTTGTTTCAGGACTTGCCGTCGCGACCAAATTATCCGGCTTGCCATTTATCGCAGTGGTTGCGGCCGCATGGAGTGCATTCGCATTGTTGGCGTCGAATAACACATCGATGCCGTTATCAAAGCGTGCCTCACGCTGGACATTACAATCCATCTCCATCCTGTGT
>DATAHE010000287.1:0-4684 GCA_036263355.1 Steroidobacteraceae bacterium
GATGCACTGGGCTGGAACCGTTCGGCCGGTAATGCCATTCAGTCGTTCTGCGGCGCATGCGCGAACCTTGCATTGAACGGCACTGCACAATCCAGTGGCAGCACCACGGCAACTGACATTGCAGGTCAGAATGTCGTTGCGCTGAATCTGCCGTTGAACAACACCAATGCACTTGACGTTTGGAATCCGGTTGATACCAACCGAACTTCCGCAGCGACACTGCGTGCCATTTATTCTGCAAACTCCGAAAACACCAACTACAACAGCTCCAATCAAATGCGTTTGACCTTCCAGGGTCCAGTTGCAACATTGCCGGCTGGTCCAATGAAAGTGGCTGCAGGTGCAGAATATTTCTGGCACTCACAAACGCAGAAGATCACGGGCAGCAACAACACAGGTCCAACTACCACGGGCTCCAGCTTCCGCCAGTTTAACTACGGTCGTCATATCGACTCTGTGTTTGCTGAGGTCTACGTTCCGGTTGTTTCGCCTGATCTCGGCATTCCTGGTATGCGTCAGATTGATGTCAGCATCTCAGGTCGCTACGACAAATATTCCGATGTGGGTAACACCAAAAATCCCAAGTACGCATTCAACTGGGAATTCGTGAAAGGCTTGAAGTTGCGCGCTAACTATGCGACGGCGTTCGTTGCGCCACCGCTCGCGGTGATCGGTGATCCTACTCAGGGTTATCTATATGCATCGGGCAGTGTAGGTCCAACGGGCACAGTAAACGTGCCGATAGCTAACTATCCAGACGCAGTGAATGTTCCAGGTGCAGTACAAGCGGGTACTAACAACCCGTGTACAACTGCCACACCGGTATGCACCATCGGCCAGGCGGGAGCAATGCGACGCCAGTTAGGTGGTGGTTTCACTCATGAGGTACCACAGAAGGGTAAGAGCTGGTCATATGGTGTGGACTTCGCACCCAGCTGGCTGCCTGGTTTCACCGGCTCCGCGACTTTCTTCCACAATCTGTACATCGGTGGTGTGAGTTCGCCAAGCCCAACGGCGATTGTGAATAACAAACCCATCAACAATTTGCTGACGATTTGTCCAGCAGGATGCACGCAGCAGCAGATTCTTGATTTCGCCAATGTGGCCAATGGCGCAACCATTTCCGGCTCTGTACCGAACACAGTGTATTACCTGATCGATCAGAGCACGCGTAATGCGTTAAACCTGTTGCTGGAAGGTATTGATCTTTCACTGAACTACCACGTTGATCTGGGTGGCGTTAACTTGAGAGTTGGCGAATCGTTGTCTTACTTCACCAAGTACACACAGAACTTTGGTGGTGGTACTGATTTCGATATTCTCAACACCTCGGGTTTCAACACCACCTTTCCATCGATCAAGCTGAAGAATCGTGCGAACGTGGGTGTTGATGTTGGTGGTTTCTCTGCAGATGTGTTCTGGAATCACGTTGGTGCCTACAAGAATTGGTCGTCGTCAGCAGTCAATCCTGTTGTCGTGGTCAATGGCTTGCCGCAAGGTGGTGGTGATGACGTGAAGGCCGACAACACCTTTGACTTGCACTTCTCTTACGCGCTGGGTGGAGAAGGTATGACCAAGGGCTGGATGTTGTCTGCAGATATCCGCAACGTATCAAACTCGAAGCCGCAGTTCTTTAACGGCAACACCGGCGGCATTGGTGGTAACGCCACTGGCTGGGGTTACAACGGTTTTGTTTCCAATCCCGTTGGCCGGATGATTACGGTTGGTTTGCGTACCAAGTTCTGATCTGTTTCTTCGTTGGGGCCGTCGTTGCTTCTCCTCCGGGCGCGACGGCCCATTCATCTTAAGGTCACTAAATACTAAAACTCTGACCACGAATTTGTATCGCTACCGACAACACGTTTCGCCACGTTAGTTCGTTTGACAGCAGAAAGCGGTTTTGGCATGGGTCTGGAAGTGGTCGTACGTTTCGCAGTTGCCACAGGGTTGGCGGACATTTGAATCGTCTGGCCATTGATTCTAAAGAAGCTAATCTTTTCCACCAGGTCCGAAGCCTGATGTTCCATTGACTTGCTGGCGCTGGCGGCTTCTTCCACAAGTGCTGCGTTTTGCTGTGTGGCCAGATCCATCTGCGTTACCGCATGATTGATCTGATCAATGCCTTCTGATTGTTCATTACTTGCTGCCGCTATTTCAGCAACGATGTCCGTTACGCGCTTTACGTCGGTAACAATGTCGGTCAGTGCTTTGCCGGAAGCATTTACCAGATCAGTGCCAGCACTTACCTTGTTGATGGAATCGTTAATTAGTTCTTTAATCTCTTTCGCCGCGGAGGCGCTGCGCTGTGCAAGATTGCGTACTTCGGTCGCAACAACGGCAAAGCCCCGACCTTGTTCACCTGCGCGGGCTGCTTCAACAGCGGCGTTTAACGCAAGGAGGTTGGTCTGGAATGCGATTTCATCAATAACATTGATGATGTCACCGATCTTGCGGCTTGAGCTGCTGATCTCCTGCATGGCACCTACAGCACGTTGCACAACATCAGAGCTGCTGTCGGCTTGATGGCGCGCCTGACGACCAAGTTGGTCAGCCTGTCGTGCGTTGTCTGCATTGCGCTTTACGGTGGCATTCATTTGTTCCATCGTTGCCGCAGTTTCTTCCAGAGCCGCTGCCTGCTCCTGCGTGCGACTGGAAAGGTCATCATTGCCTTGAGCGATCTGTCTGGCAGCTGAACCGACTGATTGCGCAGTACTGCTGACCGATCCAACGATGTCGCAGAGTTTTTTGTCCATCTCATGCAACGCCTTCGTGAGCTTGCCAATTTCGTTGGTAGCAACTTCTGATGGCGCCTGGTTGCCCACCGTTCCGCTGGCAATGTTTTCCGCAATGGCAGCGGCTCGACTAATTGCATTGTTGATGATGCTGCTCATCTTGAGACCGAGCCAGAGTGAGACGACAGCGGTCAATATGCTGATGCTTAGAAGAAGTAGATCGGTTCTCTTTTTAACGACTGCTGCATGGGCGGAAGCATCCTTGGCTAACTCGATGTTGAACTCAACGATTTTATCGATTGCTACCGAGACCTCCTTCAGCTTCAAACGATTACGCCACATCAGCGTTGCCGCTTCATCGCGCTTTCCCTGTGTTATCAAGGTCCCAGCTTGTTCCATCAGTTGACTTGCCACGGCGTGTGAGTCGAGTGCCGCCTTCACGAGTGCCTTGTCCTTAATAAGCTGGTCTGGCGTGTCAAAACTCATGTTTTCAGCTTCATATCTTCTGATGCGATCAGAAACCGCCTTTTCAGACTCAAAAAAGGCAGCCAATGCTTTTTCCCTCGCATCGGCATCCGACCCGGCGGCGCTCTGCCACGCTGCGACGCGCATACTGGCTGCATCCACATTCGCTTCGTTCAACAATTCAATTGTGGGTACGATGTTTTCATTGGTATAGTTTGCGACGGCAAATAGCTCATTGAGTTTGCTGATCGCCAAACCACTAATAAGGATCATGCCCAACAGCGCGACTAGAGTGACGATCAACAGTTGTCGACGCAGGGGTAACGAGTCCAGTTGTAACATTTTTGCCTTCCTCTGAAGTTCTAGCTAAGGGCTTTAGCTGCGGACAACATTGCTGACCACAGGGAAAAGACGAGGAAATGCACCGTATTAATTAGTGCTGCATCATTCCCCAATGAGGACAATCTTTTGCCGCTATCTGTATTCGGCGGGGTGAAGAAAATGTTTAGGCGTATGGTGCGGACTATACGTGGAAGACCTTATGCGCCACCAAACGCAGCCTTGGCAAAAAACGGGATTCTGGATAAGTAAGGTGCTCTTTCCTGTTCGGCTTAGGGACAGTAGCTGCTGTCGGAATTGAGGAACCACTGCTACCACTAACGATAGCAGTGGCGTTTTAGCTAGCCGCCGCGTGACAGGACGCGTTCAGTTGCTTCTGGAGAAAGCGGCACTCCGGGCGTCAATTCCGTGGGAATGTTTTGACGCGAGTTGCTTTGTGCAGTTGCCGGTGCAGGTGCTGAAGATCGGGCTGGTGGCTTATCCGACATTTCAATGCGACCTTTAAAGAAGGCGCCTTCAACAAGTCCAACACGCGGTGCAAAGATATTGCCGGTAACTTTTCCGGATTGATGCACGATGACGGCCTCATCGCCATACAAATCGCCTTCTACTTTGCCATCGATGGTAATCGTGCGTGCGCGGATATCACCGATCACTGTACCATCATTGCCGATGGTTACATTCTGTGGATTGGCGATAGAGCCTTCTATCTTGCCCTGCAGAATGAAATCTTCTTCAGCAGATAATTCACCTTTGAAATGCAATGTGGGTCCCAGTACCGCAATTTTTGGAGCGGTGGATGGAACACTTTGCATCGCTGGCGGCGATTGCACAGAAGGAGCGGTGGGTTGACGTGGGGCTTCACGTTCCTGACGTGGTTCAATTCCGAATGCTGGCATAACGGACTCCAAAACTTTGGTTATCAAGGGTGTTCGATTATTAAATTCAAATGAAAGCGCTACTTGCGTGACGCAGCTGCAGAAGGCTTGGCATCCATATCAATGGAGCCGTTGAACTTCGAGCCCTCAATCAAGCTGACGGAAGGTGCGCGGATGTTGCCACGCAGATTACCTGACTGATTCAGCGTAACGGAATTAGCTGCATTCAAGTCGCCTTCCACCGTGCCTTCTACTTTAATGATGTTGGCA
>DATAHE010000288.1:0-4496 GCA_036263355.1 Steroidobacteraceae bacterium
CCCATGCAAATCGCTTAAACCCGGTGCCGATGTCTTGAATTGAAGGATGAACGAGCTTCTCGTCCAGTGAATTGAACTGCATGAATTCAACCGGCCACTTTCTTTTGATCAAATTTACTGCGCTTATGCGCATAACTGCGAATAGCGAGTTCCATCCCTGCTGCGTCGCTAATCATATGGCTGGCGGGCGAATCGTTCAGCAACTGCTTGCCTGCATATAGCTTCGCCATTTCGTATTCCAGCTGTTGCGCAACGCGCAGATCGTCGTCAGATATTACGGACGATAACGCGCGTTCTTCAACAAACGACTGTGGCAAAGGTTGCTGACGACCATGCTTCATTGCTTCTCGTGCAAGGTGCAGTTGCTCGCGTATCACATCGAAGGATGGATAAGCGCCGTCTCTTTCAATAATCACATGCAAAGGGTTGGTTGTTCGCTGTGCCAATGCGGTAAGCAAGCCAAAGACTTCTTCAGGCACATCGTGCAGATGATCATCAAGTAACTTCCTTTGACCACTCGAATGCTCAATCATCACGCCGCCGGAAAGATGGACTACCGTGACGCGATGCAGTGGCAGGCTTGATAATTCAGTAAGCGGGTCGCGTCCATTGTTCAAAGCATTCGCATACAGATTATGCAAGTCCAGCATCAGTGGCGCATCACATGCGTGAATGCTGCGTGCAATCCATTTGGCCTCGTCGTACTCACTACCGAGTGGCTCGACCAGCGTGGCGATATTCTCCAGATGCGGTGTGCTGCCTACAGTGAGCGATGCGATTTGCACATTACGCGCGGTATTGCTGATCACAGCATGGGTTCGTGGTGGCGCAGCCAGATGGCCGATTTCAATTTTATTGGCGCGAACAAAACTTAAATGTTCTGACCAGGCAAGTGGCTGTACTTCGTTTACCAGCCTGGCCATCGCGTCAACACGTTCCATATCTACATTGAATGACGATGCCAGTCCCATGCCGACGCCATGTAGATACATTGGTATTTGTTTAGCAAGCCATGCCAAAGATTGGCGATTTTTCTTGCTGGCATGGAAGTAGTTGTCCGCAATCACTTCCAGTACTTCAATTTCATCCAGATGAACATGAATGCTAGCAGCAAGCTCCGATCGCCAGCCAAGGCCGACGAGGTCATGAATGGCCGATGCATTGATCATGTCAGCCTGACCTATTGTTTGCTTCTCGCGGCGAGCTCCTGAAGCATGGCGCGCAGAATACTGTCCTGCTGTTCCGGCGTCTGATTCATTAGCTTCATGTTCAGCATCATTTTCAATGCCTGTGATTCTCGGGAAGAAAGTGAAGCGAACACTTTATCCACTTCGGCACGAAGTTTATCGATGGTTTGCTGATTGATTGTCATATTGAACTCCGCTGTTCAAATCTACTTATGAGTTTAACTGCCGCATCCCCCACAGCCACCTCCACAACCTCCGCCACCGCAGCTGCTGCTGCAACTGGAAGAGTCGCCACTGCTAGTATTCTGCCGCGGATCGCGGCGCAGCAAGTGCGCCAGTGGAAAGCGAGCGCTGGGCAATTTAGAAAATCCGAATGCCGCAGCAACGAGGATGGCTTCATTGGTTGCGCCGTTATTGCTTAGTTGTTTCACACGATTCAACAGGCGATGAAACAGTGATTGTTGCATCTGCAACGCATGCGTGCCGCGCCTGGTTCTTTGCGTCATGAATATCCGCCAGCAGATGAACACTGCGAACATGGAGAGAACAACCAGAAACATGATGTTATGGCGGCCGCGCGAGATGGCAATACTGATCTTCGCACCTGACAGTAATACCAGCAGACCGCCAATCAACAATAACATCGGTAACCGCCGGTTATATTCTGATTGGCTGGCAACAAGTCCGCATTCTTTAAGTGGCTCGGCATAGTGGTCCGCTACCATACGAAGCGATGACATCTTTGCCAGATCATGCACATGTTGTGAGGTTAAACATTGCGCGGCTACTTGTTTTTCAATCACGTTGTTATTGGTCGTAATTGCCTTGGCATCGGATTTCACCAGGGCGTTCGTTGGCTTTAACAACCCACGTTCCGTCATACCGAAGATGACTAGCTTGATGGTTTCAACCGCACCACCGCGCAAGTAGGCCAGCATGTATGGATCGCGCAGCAACGCATGCATACGCGCATCGGGCACACCGGTTGGCTCGCTGAAACGTACCCAGAAATAAAATACAAAATTCAGAACAATCGCTATTGCGATATAAAACAGCAGGAATTCCGGCCCATAGAGATCAAGTGGATTGAACACGTATTCAATCCTTGTTCAGTTCAATTTTTTGCTGCGTTCAAAAAGTAGAGCAGTGAGTGCCGACATGGCATGCAAGGTATGCGAAGCATTGGGATCCACCACCATGCCTTGCTCGCGCATTTCCTTTAAGTGCTGCAATGTCGATTGCCAGTGCGCGCCGAGTTCGTTGCCCAGCATGACGAAGGCATCGCGCGGTGATTGCACCTTCTTGCCTTCCAATTGCAGCAATACCATGGCGGTCGCACGCAATGGACCGATAGAGTCGACGATCATGTGAGTCTGGCCGCCTTCATTGAAAATAAGCGTGGCATGTCGCAGACGAATGGTGAGATTCAGTAACACTTGCTGGATGCGACGGATTGTTGCATCGCGCGAGATCGTCAATGTCGAGAATGGATCGTTACCATACAACACGCGTCGTCGTGTCAGTACATCGGAAAATTTAACGGCGAAAGCTTCGCTGGCTTCCTGCAGTTCGTCTTTCAACAGAAACATGGGTTGCAGATCGACAGCAGCCACATGAATTTGAAGCGCAGAACGCCACTCGTTGACGACGTTTTCATCAAAGCGATTCATCACCACAATCACATTGATGTCCGACGCCGGTCGCAAGCGACCTTCGGCAGCAGAACCAAATAGCACAATGGAATCGAGGTCCTGTCCCAATGCGGCACGTGCATCCAGAATAAACTGTTCCAGAACACTTGCGACATCACCCGGTAAGCCCACCTGCCAGTCGGGAGTGCTTAGCTCGAATTCTTCTGCGTTTGTCATACGTAGCCTTGTGAGAACCTATCCTAAAATTACTGCGCTCGATATTTTGAATCCATACGGTGCTCCCAAGTTATCAATTGGGCCTCATGTATCGTCATATACACTCCGGTTCCTCCGCTCCGGTTGGATTCAAACTCTCTTCGCTCGCTACATTTTTTGATAGGTTCTGTTTATTGGTTATGGGGGCACAGCGATCATAGACAACGCGACCTACAAGCCTGTGCGCGACGTCACATTCTGTCCCTCTTGCTCATTTGCCTTAGCACAATGGCTAAACACTATTGTGAAAGCAGCTGCGCTAACCCCTATACAAACAAGTGCTAGTCTGTCGTGTTCCGCTGGCGAGCCAATCAGTAATTACCTAGATGCTTTCCAGATTCGCCATGGCCAGCATCAACCACTTGGTGCCTTGACGTTCGAAACGAACTTCCACGCGCGCATGCGAACCATCGCCTTCGAACTTCAGCACCACACCTTCGCCGTACTTGCCGTGACGAACACGCTGACCAAGTTTGATCCCATTGGGAGTGTCCTCTACCAGCTTGCTATTGCGAGGCGATGAATACGAGCTGGAATAATTGGGTGAGTAAGAGGCGTTATACACAGGACGCGAAACTTGAATACGCGGACGAATTTCTTCGAGCAATTCAGGCGGAATTTCGCGAATGAATCGCGATGGTGAGTAGTGACTGTCCATGCCATGCATGCGGCGTGATTCAGCGTGACTGATAAACAACTGCTTCATGGCGCGTGTGATACCCACGTAACACAGACGTCGCTCTTCTTCGAGACCCGACGGTTCGTTCACTGAGCGTGAATGCGGAAACAGATTTTCTTCCATGCCACACAGAAATACGGTGGGAAACTCCAGACCTTTCGCCGTGTGCAGCGTCATCATCTGCACGCAGTCTTCACCTTCATCGGCCTGACCTTCACCGGATTCCAGCACCGCGTGAGACAGGAATGCCGCCAGCGGCGTCATCTCGCCGCTTTCTGCGGCGTTAGTGTTGTCGGCATTAAAGCCACGTGCAGCGCTCACCAATTCTTCCAAGTTTTCTATACGAGCTTCGCCACCGTTCTTGTCATTGCGATAATGGGTGAGCAATCCGCTATGTGCGATCACGTGATCCACTTGCTCATGCAAGGGCAGATCGCGAATAGCCTGATCCATTTTCTCGATCATCAGCATGAAGCCATGCAACGCCACGCCGCCTTTGGAACCCAAGGTTTGCAAATTCGCGCCTGCCGCAGTCCATAAAGTACAGGCATTGGCACGTGCATAGTCACGAACGATGTCCATGGTGCGTTGACCGATACCGCGCGTAGGCAGATTCACGACGCGTTCGAAGGAAGTATCATCACCACGATTGTGGACCACACGCAGATAAGCGAGCGCATCTTTAATTTCCTGACGTTCGAAGAATCGCAAACCACCATATAC
>DATAHE010000289.1:0-4010 GCA_036263355.1 Steroidobacteraceae bacterium
CCCTTGTGGGCGATATCCACTGAATGACGTG
Organism: Steroidobacteraceae bacterium; assembly: GCA_036263355.1. Classification (GTDB taxonomy): domain Bacteria; phylum Pseudomonadota; class Gammaproteobacteria; order Steroidobacterales; family Steroidobacteraceae; genus CAILZL01. The sequence continues at coordinate 32 of DATAHE010000289.1, forward strand.
CGACATCCGCGGAACGCTCAGCGTTGCCTGATACTTCTTCAGTTGATGCTGCCATCGCCGCTGCTGACTCTGACGCCGCACTTACCTGCTTTGCCTGTTGCACGGACGCCTTGGCTAAGTGCCCAGAAGATGCCAAGGCCTTGCGTGCCGAGCCATCCAGTGAGATGGCAGTGAGATTGATGGTCGTTACGAGATTGCGCAGCGCTTCCACAGCGGTATTGAACGAGTCGGCGATAGCGCCAGTAAAGTCTTCCGTTACGGTCGCATGAACCGTCAGGTCGCCATCAGCCAGATTCGAGATTTCGTCCAGCAAGCGCAGGATGGCTTCCTGATTGCGTTCGTGCTGGGCGCGTTGTTTGTCAGCCTGCTTCCACAACTCGGCAGTGTTGAAGTGAATCACCAGCACGGCGATCAGCAATGCACCTGCCAATCCAAGCAACCCGATGGCAACGTGTGAATCGATTGCTGGGATCAGACCAAACTGCAAGACAACCGCAAACGCCAGCGCTCCCAGCGCCGCAAATAGCAGCAGGGGTAACAGTTGCAGTACTTTGATCTTTCCTAACATTACATTCACGCTGCTAGTTGGCAGCTCCTGTCAAAAACTCTTCGCTTTCCAGTAACCCACGCAAACCGAACACCGGACATACTTCGCTGCTGCGACGGAACGCACCGGCGAGATAACGGTCGCATTGCAGAATCGTTGTGGGAATCTGCGCGTTGAATTCGCTGTCGTTGAACTTGCGGAACCCAAGCACTTCATCGACGAGCAATCCCGCAGGTACATCGCGATGGTTCGCAACCAGAATGCGTGCAGCGCGACCAATCGTGGCGGCGCCACCGCCAAGGAATGCGCGTAAATCCACAACCGGCAATAACTGTCCGCGAATATTGGCAAGGCCGCGTATCCAGAGCTTCGCTCCGGGCACACGCGTAAGATTGGTCGGCACGCTCAACACTTCGCGGGTTTCTTCACGTGCCACCATAAAGGTTTCACCACCAAGCCGAAACGATACGCCGACCCATTCGGTCCCGGCCTGCGCTTCTTCGCTCTGACCTGCATGCATCGCACGCGCGCGCCGCTCCATCTCCAGCAATAGCTCAAAAGGGTTATCAATCAGTGTGCGTAGCGAAGCAGCTGACGTTGCCATGATGTCTCTGTTACTCCGCCAGCGTAGTCTTCGCTTTCTCGAGCAAGCGTTGTGCAGAAACGGGCTTCACCAGATAATCCACCGCGCCTTGGCGCATGCCCCACACGCGATCCGACTCCTGATCCTTGGAAGTGACCATGACAATGGGGATGGACTTCGTCGCCGGATCGCTTGATAGCTTGCGCGTTGCCTGAAAACCATTCATGCCAGGCATCACCACATCCATGAAAATCATGTCAGGGTGCATCTTGCGGGCCATCTCATAGGCCTCCAGTCCATCGTTCGCCGCTGCAATCTGATAACCATGCTTCTCCAGCGTGGTTTTCATCGCATGCACTTCAGTCGGCGAGTCATCAACGATAAGAATCAGCGCCATAACCACCTCAACGCACCAGATGTCCAACGTGGGCGTCAATTGCACTTAGCAGCTCGTCCTTGGTGAACGGTTTGGTCAAATAGTGTTCGGAACCAACAATGCGGCCACGCGCGCGGTCAAACAGGCCATCCTTGCTTGACAGCATGATGACGGGAATGGATTTGAACACCTTGTTGTGCTTGATCAGCGAACAGGTTTGATAGCCATCGAGGCGTGGCATCATGATGTCGACAAAGACGATATCTGGCTGGTGATCCGCGATCTTGGATAGCGCATCAAAACCATCAACCGCCGTGAATACTTCACAGCCTTCTTTCGCAAGCAAGGTTTCCGCCGTGCGCCGGATGGTTTTGCTGTCATCGATGACCAGCACTTTCAGTCCGGATAATCGTGGAGAGTCGGCAATTGCCCCGTTCATCATTGAGTACCTCAACGCTGGCCAGGCGCCACCATTGGGTGACGCAAAAAATCGAGTCTGTACAGCGGCATGTTTTTAACATATTGATATGTCCCCTGACATCGACCGCTTGCGTATAGTATGAGGCGCGTCACGTCCTGCACTGCGGAGCAGTACGCAGAACAGGTTATGGTGCAACCCGCAAGCGTGATGCAGTTCAAATTGCCCCAATTAGCAGTCGGTACCTTAGCCGCGCTCTTCTGCCAATACGCATCCTGAATCAGCAGTGGCATGCACCTGTCGCCCCAGGCTTGGACTTGAAACCGGTCTCTAATCTTCACGGAACACTGTCGCAATATCACCCGAGTCGCTTCTGAGCGTGACGAATCTATTTATAATATTTATTATTCTAGTCAGGCACTCCAATATTAAGACCTTGCCGATGCGCGTATCACGAATGCATTGACTCTCGAAGCCGTCAACGCATTCGATACAAACAAAAAGAGTATGGGGGATATCGATATGAAACTAACTCCTAAGGTTGCCCTCGCACTGACATTGCTATGGACCACGGGCTGCAGTGGTGGCAGCAGCAACAATTCGTCGCCGCCTGTGATCTCCACATCCGGCACTAGTAGCCCCAGCACCAGCTCATCCAGCAGTTCGAGTTCAGTTTCCAGTGCGGCATCAAGTGCCTCATCTATTTACGCTGATTTCAATACCAGCCCCAAGGCAGCGGATTCCACCGGTGTTGGCAGCACTGCCATGCAGCTAGCCAGCAAAATCAAACTGGGTTTGAACATTGGCAATACCTTGGAGGCAACAGGCGGCGAAACTGCCTGGGGTAACCCCATGATCACGGCAAACTTTGTTCAGTTCGCCAAACAAAGTGGCTTTAACGCGATTCGATTACCCGTTGCGTGGGATCAATACGCCAATCTGCAAACTGCGCAGATCAGCGCGACGTGGCTGCAGCGTGTGAAAGATGTCGTGCAGTATTGCGTGGACAATGATCTGTACGTGATCGTCAACATTCACTGGGACGGCGGCTGGCTTGAAAACCACGTGTTACCAGAAAGCAAAAGCGCAGTGAATTCGAAACAGAAAGCATATTGGCAGCAAATTGCAACGTCACTTCGCGATTTCGATGAACATGTGATGTTCGCCAGCGCCAATGAACCCAATGTCGAAACAGCTGAACAGATGAGCGTGCTGCTGTCGTATCACCAGACATTCATTGATGCGGTACGAGCCACGGGTGGAAAAAATGCATATCGTGTTCTGATCGTGCAAGGACCGAGCACCGATGTGGACAAGACAAATCAATTGATGACCACCATGCCTGTCGATACGACACCAAATCGCCTGATGGTGGAAGTGCATTACTACACGCCATGGAATTTCACCGGCATGACCAAGGACGAAACCTGGGGCAATCAGTTCTTCTACTGGGGTAAGGATTTTCATTCATCGACAGACACGGCGCATAACCCGACCTGGGGTGAAGAAGCCACCGTCGATGCGAAGATGGCGTTAATGAAGACACAGTTTGTCGACAAAGGGATTCCGGTGATCATCGGTGAGTTTGGTGCGATGGACCGCAAGACAGTCACCGCCAACGCTGCAATATTGAACGGCGCAGCACTGGACCTTCATCATGCTAGCCGTGCCTACTACTTTAAGTACGTGACCGGAAAGACGTTGGCAGATGGCATGGTGCCTTTTTACTGGGATACAGGTAGCTTGCTTGACCGCAATCTGAATTCCGTCATTGACCAGCAATCTTTGACTGCACTGCAGGAAGGCACGACTGCGCACTAAGTCGCAACGCTGCGGTAAAGACAAGTCAAACCATTCGGCGAAGCGATAACGTTTGGTGTAGATTAGGGAAGACAACTACATGCAACGGCGACACCCCTTGGCATCGTAGTTGTTTTCACCGTCGACACGAGATAGACCATGACCAAACGCAGAGTGCGCCTTGCCGTATTGATGGACCCGATTGAGAACATCAAGCCGAACAAGGACTCATCGCTCGCCATGATGCTGGCCGCG
>DATAHE010000290.1:0-2844 GCA_036263355.1 Steroidobacteraceae bacterium
CTATGTTCGTTAGCGTACGTATTTCGATTGATATGGTTTCGCGACAGGTCACTGATTGAAAATAAGCGGCACTGTGTACGCCATCGAACAGCCTGCCATGGATTAAAGGCCCATACTAACGGCTATAAATCGCTGTACTACTTATCGGAGATATTCATGTTTGAAACCATTGCAATTCTGTTACTCGTTCTGTGGGCATTGGGGCTTGTAACCTCATATACCCTGGGCGGCTTTATTCATGTGCTGTTATTACTGGCGTTGATTGTGATCGCCATTCGCATCATTCAAGGTCGGCGGGTAGTCTGAACATGTCAACTCAAAAAATCATTGCAATACTGCTGCTAATCATCGGTACGTCCGCACTTGTGTATGGTGGCTTCAGCTATACGCGTGAAACTCACCAGGCCAACCTTGGCTCACTGCATCTTTCGGTGGATGAGCAGCGCCACGTCAACATTCCCGTGTGGATGGGCGTGGGCGCATTGTTGCTCGGTGGAGCATTGTTGTTGCGCAGAAAAGCGTAACCAGGCATACAGTGAAACACAGGACGCTGTATCTTGAGCTGAGTGCGCTGGCCGGTTATGCCGGACTGGTCATCCTGTCATGTCTTTGGGGCGTGACGTAACGTTAGTTGTGAAGGATTGCGAATAGCGGGATGATGAAGTGAATTATTGAGACTTGCAAAGCTGATGGCTGGATTGGTGATTGCAGCGACTGCAGCTTTCGTTAATTTATTTTTTTGGTGGATCGCATGTGATGCCTATCCGATACGAATCAATAATGCCGATCAGCCAGGACAGGCCCAGTGCATAGGTGGCAATCGTAGAAGAGGTCATCACCTGTTGCGATTGTTGTTCCACCATGCCGCTGATTGCAGTTACATCCAGCGGCACATCGCCATTGGTGATCTTGTCACTGATGGCAAAGGCAACATGCACCGCATCGGCGAGCAGGCTATATGTGGCAACGACGGCAATGATGATCAACGCAATGCCGGTGGCATAACGTTTCAGATAGATATGTCCCGCGCCGGGAAACACAAGTCCGGAGAGCAAGGCGGCTTTTGCTGATGGTTTCATGCGACGATCATAGCTGGCATGCTGATCGCCGTCACTTAATCATGAGTGTTGATGAAGATCGGACTCTTAATCTAGCTGGACTAATATGTAGATGATGTAGACGAGCTAGCGTCTTCCCAATTCCGAAATCCGGATCGTCTTGGGATATGCTTCACTGTTGAAATTCACCACTGCGGGCGCATCCAGCTTCACCGAAGTATCCGAGGTACTGGGTTTTGCAGGTTCAACAAATGAGTTGTGTTGACCATCTTCCAGATAACGCTCAATCACTTTTTGTTCGCGAATGTCGGTGACGATAAAGCGCATGCCAACACGAAAGCCCTGCATCACGCACACGCTGTTCACCACAATGCCGATGCAATCAATCGCGACTTTCTGAATGCCCACGGGTATCGAGAAACACACGCGACAGCCCTGGCCACTTTCCAGTTGCGTTGCGACAATCACGCTGAAGCCGCCGGTGCCGATGTCTACCATATCGCCACACAGGATGCCTTTGTCCGGAATAGATAGCAGCACCGGGCTACGTAGTTTACGACGGTTGGATACTCTGCGTTCCGACGAGAGGTCGGAGTTCAGAATACGTTGCGTCTGCGTGGAATGGTCACTCGAAAAGTGCATGTCATAACGCTCCACAAATTTTTTGGCAAGTTTCGACACGTTGGGCTTAAACAGATTGATTGTCTCTATAGTTATTAGCGATAAGTCTCATGTCTGGCGATCACGACATTCGGGAAGCGAATTCACAATATTTGCAATGCACATCCGTTATGTAGGATGTGTCCTGCGCAAATTGCAGAGCAGCAAGGATGCAGCGGCAGTCAATCAAGCAACCTGCGCCCTTAAATGTTTACTACTTCACAAGTTACTATTGAGTTATGAAATCACTCGGCACTCGCGCCCTCGGCGCACGACTGGAACGTATGCAAGCCTCACCTTTGTGGTCAGGTGATCGCTTCCACAACCTGCATCCGGTGCTACCCAATTTGAAAGACCCCACGGTACCTATGCCGTCGATCAAGGATTTTGTTTGCGGTGGTGAACGGCGTTTGCCATCGCATCCGTTGCCATCTTTAAATCCTCTGGATACATGGAAGAGCAAACCACAAAGCGGACTGCGAGTTACCTGGCTGGGTCATTCCACTCTATTAATAGAGATCGACGGCGTCCGTATCCTCACTGATCCCGTTTGGGGACCGCGCGCATCGCCCTCGGCATTGATTGGTCCCAAACGTTTCCAGCCCGTGCCAGTATCTTTGCGCGAGATGCCGCCGGTGGACATGGTGATTGTTTCGCACGACCACTACGATCATCTCGACTATCCCACCATTCGTACGCTAGCAAAAACCAACGTGCCCTTTGTGACCTCACTGGGTGTCGGCGCACATCTCGAATACTGGGGCGTGCCACCACAACGCATCAGCGAACTGGATTGGTGGGAATCAATTGCAGTGCCTAACACCGGTGTGGTGATCACCGCTGCACCATCACAACATTTTTCTGGTCGTGGTTTGAAAGATCGCAATGCCACACTATGGTCATCGTTTGTGATTCGCTCACCGAAGCATTCGGTGTTCTTCAGTGGTGACACGGAACTCACGACGGAGTATCAGTTGATACGCGAAAGACTGGGACCTTTCGATGTAGTGATGCTCGAGGTTGGCGCGTTCTATCCCGCATGGGGCGATATTCATCTCGGACCAGACAATGCATTGAAAGCACACGCCATGCTGGGTGGTGTCTTCATGCCCATTCACTGGGGCAC
>DATAHE010000291.1:0-3348 GCA_036263355.1 Steroidobacteraceae bacterium
GGCTATTAGTAGGCAATGACTCTATGTCTTTTTCATCGTGCGTGTATTGTTTAAGTACACCACTATGGCGATTCCAGTAAAACAAACCACTGGCGGTGGTGATCGCATATTCATCTTTGCCGATTTCGGCCATGCCATTCACATCAATTTTCTGCAGACCGCTGCCAATCAGTTGTTCATGCAGCTGATTGGTTTTGCGGTCGTATATGCCCACGCCATTAAAGCCAATAAACCATAGATTGCTGGCCGAATCCTCGATGATGCGGTAAAACACTTCGCTGCGCTTTCCTGCGTAGGAACCCTCTGCATACTTGCACCGGACAAAGTTATCAAAGCGACGGTCATATCGGACAACGCCCTTCTGCGTTGCCACCCAAAGCTCACCTTGCGAATCGACAAACGCATCGCGAACGTAATTGGAACTGAGGCTGCCCGGGTCGCGCGGATTATTGGTGTAAATGTTGAAACGATAGCCATCGTAACGGGCAAGACCGCTACGGCCACCAATCCATATGAAGCCATTATGATCCTGGACAATGGCAAGCACTTCGCCAACAGTCTGTCCCTGCTCCATCATCAAGTGTGAGAAGTTGGGATCGCGGCCCAGTGGTGGCCAGGTCTGCGCATAACTGTTGGCGCCAAACAGCGTGCACCACATCAACAACAGCCATGCCGTGATTTTTTTCATTACGGCACCGGCAGATTGTCGGGCAGATTACTGTTACTTGTCGTGGCGCTGTCTTCTTCTGGCGGCTTGCGCTCGGAAGCACCTTCTGCATTTTGTCCATTGCTGAGAATGACAATGACCACACGACGATTGGCATTGCGGCCTTCATCAGTCTTGTTATCTCCCTGTGGGCGATATTCACCGAGGCCGATGACCGCCAGACGTGATGCATCAATGCCACGCTGAGTGAACAGATGAACCACGCTCGCTGCGCGCGCTGCAGATAACTCCCAGTTGGATGGAAAGTAGAATGTATTGATGGGACGATTGTCGGTATGCCCTTCCACACGCATGGGATACGGCACCGACTTCAATGTATCCGCCAATTTCTCCAGCACCGAGCGCGCTGACGGCGCCAATGTTGCAGAACCACTGGGAAATAAGATATCGGTACGCAATGCGATTTCCACACCATAAGCATGGCGTGTAATAACGAGTTGCTGATTCTCCACCAGCGCCGTCATTTCGCTTTCTACTTTATTGATCACCTGATCCATGGCCGACATGCTGGATACAGAAGAGGATTCGGAGACCGATGACGAAACGACTGCAACCGGTTTCGATTGAACCACCTCACGGGACTGACCCACAATTAAATTGTTCTGCGCCATGGATACGCCTTGGCCATCACCCGTGCCTGCATGACCCTGGCCTAGTTCGACCGGATTAACCGTATGAGGTGCGCCGTTGAATGCCGCCTTGAGCGAATCGGATACCGCGCGGTACTTGCCTTCGTTAACCGTGGAGATGCTGTACATCACCACAAAAAAGGCGAGCAGCAGCGTAACCAGGTCACCATAAGGGATGGCCCAGGCTTCATGATTCTGATGCTCTTCATGTTTGACGCGACGTGCCATGATGGTTCGCAGACTCACGACTGTTCATCTTTATGCTAATTAACTTGTTACGGTTCACTATGGGTCGCATCAATATCTATTAAAAAGTCTATTTAAGAAAATCGTCTATTCAACAATCGTTTCAGGGCGAACTTCCATGGCATTCATTCGCGAGCAATCACTTCAAATCACTAGTGCATATAGCCACGCATCTTGGCTTCTACCGAGCGCGGGTTTTCACCTTGTGCAATGGCAATCAAACCTTCAATCATCATGGCGCGTACCTGACTGATGTCATGGATCACCACTTTCAGCTTGTTGGCCATCGGCAGCAACAACAAGTTGGCCATGCCAATGCCGTAAATCGTTGCCGTAAATGCAGCTGAAATACCATGACCCAGTTTTGACGGATCAGCGAGATTCTGCATCACGGCGATCAATCCCAGCACCGCGCCAATAATGCCTAGCGTGGGTGAATAAATTCCCATGCCTTCAAATACTTTGGCGGCACGCAAGTCCACTGCTTCGCGAACATCCAGTTCCACTTCCATCACTGCACGAATCTCTTCAGGCTCACCGCCATCCACTACCATCTGCAATCCCTTCTTCAGAAAATCATCGTCCAGTTCTTCAATCAAGTTTTCCAAACCCAACAAGCCTTGCTTGCGCGCCAGCCCGGTCCATTCAATAAAACGTTGCAAGGTTTCTTCACCCTGCAGCTTGGGTGGCACCACCACCCAGCGTGAAATCTTCAATGCATGCAACATGACATGCAGCGGTGTCTGTACACAGATGGCGGCGATGGTGCCCACCACCACAATCATGAATGCGGCGGATGACACCAGCGACTCAAGACCTGCGCCTTTCAGCACAGCGCCAACCATCAGTGAGGCAATCGCCAACACCAGGCCAAGCAAACTGAGAATGTCTAACGGAAATCTGCGCATGTGATTCTGCTTAGTTCAAATTCAATGTTCAGATTCCGCTTATCAGTTCTGCTCACCGCTCCTGTGAGGTGCAAGAACCAGGTCACTCAGATTCCAAGGCCCGATAGCAATGCGTCGATGTCCTGCTGACCATTCACTACATTGCCATGATCAACACCGGGAACAGCGGGGCCATGGCCACGCGATCCACGGAACTTGTCCGGGTCACCATCCTTTCTGGAATGATCGGTAGCAAGACACACCAGCTCACTCAGTGTGGTTTCGACTTCATCGACGAGTTTGATCACGCCGCGAATAATCTGTCCGGATAAATCCTGATAGCCCTGCGCCATCAATACTTCGGCGAGGTTGGTGCGCAATTGTTCTGAGGTATCGTGAACGTCAACCAAAAACACTTCCATCTTGTCGAGCAACTGTTTGAAATCTTCTGGCGATATCTGTCGCGTGCGAAACTGTTGCCACAGCTCGGAGAGTTTTTCTGCATCGCTGGAAATGCGGCCCGCGAGTGGACCAGATTGCTCCACCAGATCCATGGTCTTGTGTGCGGCTTCATCCGTCATCTTCATCACATAGTCGAGACGATGCTTGGCATCGGGTACTTCTTTCTCAGCGAGATCCACCAGTCGCGAGTCGAGCTGAAAGCGATCCAGTGCAGTGCTTAAATCATTGGTGAGTTTGCGCAGCTGACTCCATAGTCCATCGTCGCGTTCACGCACCAGATGACCGAGATGTTCGGCAAAGGCGGCTTCATCACCGGTTTCCAGCGCGGCGCCGAGATTCAGTATCAGATGTCCATATCTGGCTTTGAGTTCTTCTGCTGTCATGATGTGATCCTGTT
>DATAHE010000292.1:0-3917 GCA_036263355.1 Steroidobacteraceae bacterium
GCGTCCCGCAGAGCCATTATTACAACCCCAGCTACACTCAAAGACTCTCCAATCAATATCCCTAGAAGCGCGCCGAGCTGCCCAAAGTGCTTCATTGTTAACACACTCGTTGATATGGCAATCAACGCACAAAACGCTGCCATAGCGGACAGACGGCGGAAACGCGCATGCGCAACAAGGGTATAAGCCAGATGATCCCGCATCACCATTGCAATACAAATGGCAGACCAAAGCAGCAATAATACATCGCGATTTTCAAAATGCTTCTTTAGGACCGCGGTAAATATCCAGTCGCGCAGCACCCATAATACCAACAGATAGCAAATTGCGACCAGCACCAGACCGGCGGTCAGCAGATACACTCTTTTCAGCACATCCGGAACGCGGTGCTCTTTCAACCAACCGGCCACAGTCGGAAACATGAATGAACTAACGCCTGCTGAAACCAGATTCACCGGCATCATCAGGATGCGGGTTGCAGCGATGGCTGCGACATCATTGACACTGAGCATGCCGGCAACAACGTAGTTATAGCCTTGCGTAAAAGACCAGTGAATGGCCGCACCAGCGACTGCCCAGACACCTGCTGAATAGATACTTTTGAGTGCACCGCGCTCACCGCGTGGATTCCACGGTTCATTCGCAACCATCGAACGCTTCTGATATGCGCCACCGATAATAGCGGCCAGCGCCAGTGATGCAGCGGTTGCAGCGGCAGGAAACGGTGATTGAATCGCGATAACTGCGCCGACGATCAGTATGGTGACGTAAATCGCATCACCACGGACCACATCGCTGGGTCGGCGATACGCAAGTAACACCATTCGAAAAAACTCGCGGAATAAATTTGCCACGACTGCGCATGCACCGGCAACCACAACCCACAGTAACGTTGCATCGATAATTTTCAGTAACCATGCAGCCAGCGCAACGCCGATCGAGATGATCGCCAGAAACGGCAATAGCGCGCGTTGATCACGGTACAAGCCACCGATAAATGCCCGTCGCTCCTCGGGGTTATCAGAGGCTTTCGTCAACTTCACCACCATGGACGGCTGGATGTATGCCGTCTGGATTGAAGTCAGCAGTATCACTGCAACCGAAATCAGCACGTAGTACCCGTATTGCGCGTTGGTGGTATGACGGATCAGCAACATGCCGACGATCAGATTGGCACCAGAGAGCAGCGCCTGCATCAGGATTGCGCTACTGAACAATTTTACAAAGAAGGTATGGCGACGAAGATCAATCACGCTTTTCTCTTTCCGTTCTTACCCATTCTTTAGATTCGCGACGACGCAACATCAAAACGAGTTTCCACAAAAGAAAACCTGGCGCATGCGCAAAATCAAGCAGACCCTGGGCACCGGTTCCGCTTAACTGCCAGCCACGCAGAACATGTAACACCAGTGCAACGACACAACCAACGCCGATCCACAACCAGGTAATAAAACTTCCGTCAATCCATGTCATCAATGCCGCCAATCCAGTCAGCAACACAATATTGATAACAACATAGGATAGCGGCAGCACCATCAGATCCAGCGCCAAATCAAGACAGACACGACTTGGCTGCTTGAACGCATGCATCAACAAGGGAAAGGTTTTATTGCGGATCAATTCAAACCGACCATCTTCCCAACGCTGCCTTTGTTTGCGCGCAGCTTGTTCTCCCGACACCATTTCCGCATCGGAATGCGCATCTTCAGCGTAATAAACGCGATAGCCGGCAATGCCCAGCTCAATTCCATATTCAACATCTTCAGTCAATGAGAATGCCTGGTAAGGCACCTTCTTTAATAACTGATGGGTAACACACCAGCCATTACCGCGAATACCACAGGAAACACCCAATCGCTCACGTGCCCGTGAACGCACACTGTGAAATGCCGACTTGGCAATGGTGATCAATCGTGTACGCCAGGTAGCCGAAGGATTAAGAATGCCATAGTGCACCTGAACTGCTTGTGCGCCCTGCTCCAGTCTTGCAGCAATTGCGCTGAGTATATTGGTCGAGACTTCGGCATCGGCATCGATCACCACCACTGCGTCAGCCCAACCACGCGCAGCGCTATCTTTGAAGGCATAGTTAAGTGCATAGCCCTTGCCACGCAACGTTGTATCATGTCGCTCAAGTACTTCGGCACCTGCAGCTCGTGCGATTACCGCCGTATCGTCTGTACAGTTGTCGGCGACTATAACAATGCGATGCCTGTCCTTCGGCCAGTCAATCTTCTTCAAGCTCGCTATGGTGTGCGCAATGATGGATGATTCATTATGCGCAGGAACAATAACATCGAACTTCAACTCTTTTTGCTTCGGATGCTGTGGCTTCAAGGCAGCCGACAGTAACGTCAAGATAAAAAGATAACCACAAGCAAGTACAGCAGGTACTGCAAGAAGATACAGCAAGATAGTGGCAACAATCATGAGCGTCATTAAGCGTAATCCTCAGGCGTATTCCTGATAATGCCAACCCCAGAAATAGGAAAGCTTGCCAAAATTTGCAGCAACTTTGATGATCCAGCGCATCGCACGATGCACTCCCAGTGGAAGCACCAGCAGCGACAGAATCGAAGCAATCACCAGCTGAACGAAGGCCCGGGCAACGAAGATAATTTTTCCGCTGAAGCCAACCGTCCCGTAACGGCCGCCCGATGTATGTCGTGCGAAATCCTGTCCACCTCGCATGGCGCGCATCCATAACCATTTCGCGGAGAGCCTTTTTTCTTCCACTGGCTCATACACTACTGCATCATCACTCCAGATGAGTTTGATACCTTTCAGCTCCAGCCTGCACAATAAGTCGCCATCTTCACCACCGGTAGTGCCATAGGCGGGATCAAACGGACCCGTTTCGTCACGCAACACCTGACCGCGTAACAGCACATTTCCAAATTTGTAATTGTTGGCAGGAACAACTTGTCCAGTAGCAGCGCGAGGTAAATCATAGAAACGACCTCGCTTGATCCATGCGGGAGCATTCTCTGGGACGGTGGGGACAACCGGCGCCAGTATTCCATCCGCTTGATATGTTGCTGCAGCACTCATCATCAACTGCAGCCAGTTGGAGGGTGCACGTTCATCATCATCAATAAACGCAAGCCACTCGCTCTTTGCCAGTGCAATGGTGCGATTGCGAGTCAAAGAAATATTCTTTACTGGCTGCACGTCGTAATGCACCGCAAGTGTTGATCTTATGGCCGCCATTTCTTTCGCGAAAGCGTCAACGGTAGCTCTGGCGCTTTCGTCAGGGTCGTTGTCAACGACGACCACTTCATTACACGGCCAAGTTTGTTGAACAATATCTCCAAGCAACGCACGCAGTCGCTCGGGACGCTTGTATGTCGGTATACAAACCGTGATCGACGAAGCATTTGACAGCGCATTGCTCATGCAGTCGCAACCTTGGTCTGCGGCAGCACTCGGGCAGTAAATTCACGACTCCGGCGACGCATGGGATCTTCGATCCATCGATATACGAATGTACTTACTACTACAACTATTGCTACTGCAACGACGTTGGCAACACATGCCTCCACGAAAGTGAGCTGTGGATAGCTAATGCCGGAAATGACCGCTTCCGGCCGCTTCATGACCACGCGTACAAACATGTTACAGACCCAAAGCACCGCGTGGTGTGACATGTAAAGCGAATAGGAAATCATGCCGAGAAAGGTGAAGAGACGATGACGCAACAGCGAACGGAACCAGCCATCCTTCCCCATCACCATCGCAATAATCAGCGCTGCCGAAATGAAATATATCACTACGCTAAAGGCGCCCGACTGCGTCACTTGCAAGTAACACAATAGCAGCACTGTTATCGAAAATGCCGACCAGGATGGAAGAATATAATTACCCGGTCTGCACCATGCAGCAATCAGGCATCCCATAAAATACCCAGCAAAACACTG
>DATAHE010000293.1:0-14324 GCA_036263355.1 Steroidobacteraceae bacterium
ATTCATCTGAATCAAATAAAATAAAAATACGCTCATCAAGAAGATGGGATGAAAGAATACTCACAACTTCATCGGAAGGAACCTTCACTTCTCGAGCTGGAGTTAGCTCAGTTTAACTTCCACTCTTCAATCACGGTACGAATACGCACTGCACCTTGAGTGGCTGTGATCTTCTTCGGTAGTTGCAGCGCACCCATTGGTATCGAATCGGCATATTCAATACGCCATCCATCTTGTTGCAAAATTTTCTTGCCGTCATCGTTGAACCACTGGTACTTTCCGTTAGCAGGAATACCTCGCAACCAGAAGCTCAACTGCTTTACAGGTACCGACGTTCCCAGGCGCACTTCAAGCTCATTCAGCGCAGCATCTGCGTCATAGCGAACGCCGTTTGTCGTGGTGATATGCAGTGTGTCATCTAGTGTGATTGAAATCGCCCCCATTCCCAAGGGGCCACGAAGATTCACATCAGAAACGGCATCACGCTGTTGCCACGAGAAATTGCCCGACCCTCCCTGCGGTACGCCAGTAATGCCCATACGGCCTTGCGCTGACCAGTGATGCAGTTGTGATGGGTCGGTATATCCAGTACTGACGGGCTGCACGGAATGTGTTGCACATCCTGCCATAGTTAACGCAAGGACCAACGCCACAACCTGCGACCCAAAATACCTGGCGTATCTCATCGCTGATTATTTCGCAGGAGCAGTTGCGCCTTTATTGCTGGAGCCTTTCCCTTGCTTCTCCGCCATCTGCAGGCGTTGCAAAATTTGATCGTGCTTGGGCGCATGCTTTAATCCAATCTGCCATGCGAGTACTGCATCGTCATAGCGCTTCATTGACCACAGCACTTCACCGAGATGGAAATCAAGATCGGCATCAACAGTGCGTTTTACGGCACGCTGCAAGTAGTCAAGTGCCACAGCAGGATGGCCAAGCTTGAACTCAGCCCATCCCATGCTGTCGAGGACAGCACCGCTATCGGGTGAATACTGCAAGGCACGTTGCACGTAGTTTTGGCCCTGTCGAACATCGCGACCGCGATCGACAATGGTGTAACCCAGTGCATTCAATACGATGGGATCATCAGGCCGTTCCACTGCCAGCTTCTGCATCACTTGAATGGCTTCATCGACATTGCCCAGCTTGACCAGCAGGAAGGCACGCGCGAGTTTCAATGAGGTTTCATCGGGATACGTTGCAATGGAGTGATCATAAAGTGCCATCGCATTCTTGTTATCACCCGATGCAATCAGCAGTTCGGCGCGAGCACGCAGCATGTCCATAAACTTGTCTGGATTGCCGTCACCGTATTGCTTCAGCAACGCAAGCGCCGCATCAATGCCATCCTGTTGACGAACCAGCTGCGCCAGTCTTATCTGCGAAATGGTTGAGTACTCGCCTTCCTGCACACGCGCATACAATTGACGTGCATTGTCGATGGCACCAGCACGTTCGGAAATTTGCGCCATACCATACATCGCTTCACTGGTGTATGCGCCGGAATTAATTAAACGACTGTAGTGATCAAAGCCAGACTGATAATCGCCCGTCTGCAATTCAAGTTGCGCAAGCAGCAGCAATGCTGGCCCTACTTCACCGGGCATCTTTTCCAATTCTTTGAGTAATTGCAGTGCTTCTTCAACCTTGCCCGCTTCGATCAACAAGTCGGCATACTCGGCACCAGTGGCTACCGTCTTGTCATTGTCATAGCTGGTACGCACGGTGAGCAATGCTTGCTCTACTTGCCCGCCAGCAAGTTGTGCGCGCGCATAAGTAATGCCTGCAAGCGGCCAGTACGGTGCCAACTCGCTCGCGCGTTTTGCTTCCTGCAACATCAATGCTTGGTTGGCAGTTTGCGATGCCAGCTTGGCAATCACATAGTGAGCCTCTGCCACATCGTCATACTTGGTCACAATCTTTTTGATAGCTGCCAGCGAAGCACTGGCATCTGCTTCTTGTAATTTTGGTAGTAACTGCAGAAAGCCCGATCCCGGTGAGATGTATGCAGACTCAAGCAGCGATTGAAGATGGTCAACCGCCGTATCGATGTCCCATACTCGAATGGCAGCAAGTGCTGCAAGCTGATGAGCATCCTGACTGGTGGTGTTGATCTGCAACCAGCGTTGTGCACTACGGATGGCTGCGCGCCATTGAGCATGATCATAGGCAGAAATGGTGGCTTCACGTGCCAGCTCTTCATCATCACTGCGTTGCGCTGCCATCTCGTACCAATGAGCGGCTTCGACAAACTGCCCAGCATCCAGCGCTTTCTTGGCTTTCACCTTGATGACCGGAACGGTCAATTGCGAATCAGCAGCTTCCTGCAGATGCTGTTGCGAAACGGTGGCGCAACCCTGCAACCACCACGCTGCCAACATCATGCATCCGAAAATGCCTGCTCTGCACCACGGCTTGATCCCGGTTTGTAACGACGACACTGAACACCCTATGACATTGATCAGAGGCATCGACTATACCTGCATTTTTCGCTGCGAGGTGTTACCAAGCCGTCAGGAGCGGTCAGAATTTACCGCAAAATATGCAAGCGCAGCAGTTTTGAGACAGGTTGCATGTGGATTTCTTGTGTTGCCTGCCCAGTTCCGTGACAATTCGCTACAAATTAATGCGACCAAGCCATGCCCTTCATCGTTGTTGGAATCAATCATCGTACTGCGCCCGTGGAGCTCCGCGAAAAAGTGGTTTTCGCCGAACCCGAGTTGTCGGCTGCGTTGAATGAATTGAAACAACTTTCCGTCGTACGCGAATCCCTGATTGTCTCCACCTGCAATCGCACCGAGCTGTACTGCTACACCGATGCAGAGTCGAATGACACAGGACACGGCAATGACATTGCAAACTGGCTGGCACACTGGCATGAAGTCAATGCCAGTGACATTCACGCCTGCGTTTACCAGCACAATAATGCGACTGCCATTCGTCATGCCTTTGCGGTCGCTTCGGGAATGGACTCGATGATGTTGGGTGAAGCGCAAATCCTTGGTCAACTGAAAGACGCCTATCGCACGGCGCAACAAACACACAGCGCCGGCCCTTATCTACATCGCCTGTTTCAGGCCGCGTTCTCGGCTGCCAAGCGTGTACGTACCGAAACAAGAATAGGCGCCAACGCGGTATCGGTGGCCTCTGCTGCAGTCAGCATGGCGCGCACGGTATTCGAGAAGTTGGAAGAACGAACTGCATTGCTGGTCGGTGCTGGCGAGACGATTGCGCTTGCTGCGCGTCACCTGCATGCCAATGGCGTGCGACGCATGATCGTCTGCAATCGCACACTGGAACGTGCACAGGCGCTCGCAGATGAATTCAATGGTTATGCGATATCGCTTGACCGTCTTGATGCACATTTGCCGGAAGCAGACATTGTGATCTCATCCACCGCGAGCCCAGTTCCCTTGATCTCGCACGATGCGGTAAAGCAGGCATTGAAAGCCCGTCGTCATAAACCCATGTTCATGGTCGATATTGCTGTGCCGCGTGATATAGATCCGGAGGTCTCCAAACTATCTGATGTGTACTTGTTCACGATTGATCATTTGCAAAGCGTCGTGAGTGAAAACATGGCGGCGCGACAACAGGCCGCAGTCAGTGCTGAGCAATTGCTGAATGAAGAAGTTCAGTTGTTCGAACAACACCTGCGTACACTGGATGCGGTACCGACGATTCGTCAGTTGCGGGACGACGCAGAAAATTTCAAGGCACAAACTATTGATCAGGCGCAACGGATGCTGAACAATGGTCGGCCAGCCAACGAAGTGCTCACGTTTCTTGCCGATACGCTGACACATCGATTGATTCATGCCCCTAGCCAACGCCTTCGTCAGGCCGGTGAACAGGGCGAAATCGATTTAATACGCGCAGCCCAGGAACTGTTTGCGCTCTCCAATCAAAACAAGCAATGAAAGATTCGATCAAATCAAAACTCGACAGGCTTGCCGAACGTCATGGCGAAGTCAGTGCACTGCTGTCTGATGCGGAAACCATCGGCAACAGCAATCGTTTCCGTGAGCTGTCAATGGAGTATGCCAAGCTTGATCCAGTGGTGATTCGTTACCAGGGTTTCCAGCAACTGCTCGCTGAACGGGCTGCGGCTATGGATATGGCTGAAGGTGCCGACCTGGACATGCGCGATCTGGGCTGGGACGAAGTAAAGAGTCTCGACACTCGCATCGAAGTTGAAGAAGGCGAGCTTTCAAAACTGTTGATTCCAAAAGATCCACGCGACAACAGCAACATCTTTCTTGAAGTGCGCGCTGGCACGGGTGGCGATGAAGCGGCCATCTTCGCAGGTGATCTCTTCCGCATGTACTCGCGCTATGCAGAGAAACAACGTTGGCGTGTTGAAGTGATTTCGGAAAGCCCCGGTGAACATGGCGGCTATAAAGAAATCATCAGCCGCATAGAAGGTAATGGTGCGTTCTCGAAATTGAAGTTCGAAGCAGGTACGCACCGCGTGCAGCGAGTACCAGCCACCGAAGCACAAGGACGCATTCACACTTCCGCATGCACGGTTGCCGTGCTGCCAGAGGCCGATGAGATTTCAGAAATCGAAATAAATCCTGCCGATTTGCGCATTGATACTTATCGCGCTTCCGGCGCGGGCGGTCAGCACGTTAATAAGACCGATTCTGCCATCCGTATTACGCACATTCCAACAGGCACGATTGTGGAGTGTCAGGACGAACGTTCGCAGCACAAGAATCGTTCACGTGCCATGTCTTTATTGAAATCGCGATTGTTAGCAGCAGAACAATCAAAGCGCACTCAACAGGAAGCGGCATCTCGCAAGTTGCAAGTAGGTTCAGGCGATCGATCTGAACGAATCCGTACTTATAATTTTCCGCAAGGACGACTTACAGATCATCGCATCAACCTCACCATCTACAAACTCGATATGGTAATGAATGGTGACTTGAATGATGTAATTGAACCACTGCAGAACGAATATCAGGCGGAGCAGTTGGCGCAGCTGGAGTAAACCTCACTCCGGCAATGTATATCTGAATTCATAGAAGTGCTTGCCACTCTCGATATTCAATAGCATCTCGCCTGCAATTCCAGTCAAAGCATCAGTACCCGAATCCGGTACGATCTTGATACTCAGCTGCGGTTCGCCACGATTCATGATGCCGTTGTGTTGCATGATGAAACTGCCTTGACGACCATTCATCGTTCCCTGCACTTTATCCATGGCGACATATCCAGCTGAGCCCTCAATGGATGAACGATAGCCAAGCATCTGACCGACAGACGTTCCATTAAATTCACCCGCAAACACTTTGAACAGAGCAATTCGACCCACAGACGCATCGCCAACGCCTTCCTGATGTGGCTGCGGAGTAAGGGTTACTTCAAATGTGCCTTTAGCTGTATGCATGAATGTTCTCACCTGCGCTTCGCGGTTGTTTCGATTGCTGGCTGTCATTTTGATCTTTACGATATCACCAGTATTGTAAAAACACGACAATCGATGTCACGATCAACTGCACCGCCTGCACGTGGAGTCCTTAAAGCACCGCCGATGAAGGGAGAACACCATCGTTGGCTGCCCAGCGATGCGTTATCTCCGTTTGTTGAGCATTTCTGGTTTGTCAGTTGGGATACCGAAGGAAAATCGCCACAGTCCGTTGGTACGTTGCCACACCCTTCGGTGCATATGGTTTTTGAATCCGGTGTTCGGGCAGAAATAGCCGGAATATATACAAAACGTTTCGTGCGAGAGTTACGCGATAAAGGACAAGTGTTCGGCGTCAAGTTCAAGCCTGGCGGTTTTCATCCTTTTTACAAACGCGACCTGATCCAACTTCGCAACCGACGAATCCCTATTGAATCAGTATTTGGAGTTGAAGGCGTTGAGTTGGGCAACCAGATTGGTGCTTGTGGTAATAACGAAGCTCGCATGCAGTTAGCAGAATTGTTTCTGACAAAGCATGCACCAACTAAAGACGAACCAACTCGCTTGATTGCAGACTTCTTTGAGGTGTTGACGCGCGATAAATCCATCACCAGCCTCAATCAAGTTTGCTCGCAGCTCGATATTGGCATGCGTCAGCTGCAACGGCTTTTCACTCGTTATGTGGGTGTCACGCCAAAATGGGTGATACAACGATATCGTTTACATGAAGCGCTGATCCATGTGCATCAAGACAATAAGCCCGATTGGGCGCAGTTAGCAGATCAACTTGGATACAACGATCAGGCTCATTTCATCAAGAACTTCAAAGACCAGATCGGCATGACGCCAGAACAATACTGGAAAAGCCAGGACAGCGTCAGTTAGCTGAAAGAAAACGGCGTGCACATGACATGCACGCCGTAGTGGCAGCGAACTCTGCTATTGAAAATTAAGCTGCAGCTTTTTCAGCCTCTTGTGCAGCCTGTGCTGATGGGCGAGCACCGATACGTGCCTGATGTGCCTTCACTGCAGGCCACTTGTCGAGATTGATGCCGACGAAACCGCTCCAGCCCACAACAACAAACAGATAAATATCTGCAATCGTCAGCTTATTACCAAGCAAATACTCCTTGCCCTTGAGGTTGGCTTCGATGAAGTCGAGACGCTTGCCGATCTTTTCGATCGAACTCTGTTTCGTCTGCTCTGGTGTATCTGCGTAGAACAATGGTGAATAGCTCTTGTGCAGTTCTGAATTGATAAAGCCCAGCCATTCCTGCAAACGATAGCGCTCCATGGTGCCATTCGCAGGAGCAAGACCGGATTCAGGCTTCTTGTCCGCAAGGTACTGCATGATCACTGGGCCTTCCGTCAGCACCGAACCATCGTCCAGCTGTAACGCCGGCACATAACCTTTTGGGTTGATCTTCCAAAAGTCTGCGCCACTGGCGGTGACCTTGGTCTTGTTGTTGATCTTTTCGATATCAAACGGCAACCCAAGCTCACGCAAAACAATGTGAGAAGCAGCGGAACACGCACCGGGACTGATATAAAGCTTCATGGTAACTCCTTAACTGATTTAACCATTCGTAAAACGCGGGAGCAGCCGCTCCCAACCCGGTCACTATATGTGTTCTGGTTACATTTTGTAACCTCATCACTGGCGGTAAGCGAAAGAAATCAGTTACCATTTCGTAACCTGGTTTAGCGATGGTTACGAGGCAAGCATGGTCAAGGTCCGCAAGAGCAAAGTCGATCCCCCTCCCGGTGAATGTCCGTTATCCAACTGCATGAAGTTTATTCGTGGCACCTGGACCCCGCACATCATCTGGTATCTGAAGGCCACGCCAAGACGCTTCAGCGAATTGAAGGGCGATATCAACGGCATCTCTGCAAAAGTTCTTTCAACAAGGCTCAAGGAGCTGGAGGAAGCAGGCGTAGTGTTGCGCGAAGTAATGGATACTTCGCCTCCGACCGTTGAATATTCCCTGACCGAACTGGGCCGCGAGCTGCAACCGGCCATCGTTGCGATTGTGAATGTCGGCATGAAGCTGAAGAAACAGAAGTACACCTGTCAATCGCAAGCGGCATGATTGCGACAGCCAGTCATACGACGACATTTTCCGCATGGCGAGATGAGACTTCTTCAATGCTTGAAGAGGTCAGCGATGCGCCGCGACTGGAAGCAGAACTATTGCTTGAGTATGTCACCGGAGTATCACGCTCGCGACAACGAGTCATTGATGATCGATTAACTGCTCAACAACTAGTGCAGCTGGACAACCTGCGACGACGCAGAGTTCACAGCGAGCCACTGGCATATATTCTGGAAGAAGCGCACTTCTGGACATTGAAGCTGAAAGTCACTCCAGCGGTTTTGATTCCTCGCCCTGAGACGGAGCTGGTTATCGAACGTTGCCTGCACCACCTCGACAACAAGCCCGCGACAGTGCTTGATCTTGGCACTGGCAGTGGCGCCATTGCACTGGCCATTGCATCGGAACGACCGGATATCAACGTCACTGCCTGTGATGTGTCATCCACTGCTCTCGATATCGCGCGCCACAACATGCACGTACTGCAGCTTTCGAATGTTGAGTTAATCAATAGCGACTGGTTCAAGGAAGTGCCGACACAGCGTTTCAATATCATCGTCAGCAATCCACCTTATATTGATATCGACGATCCGCATGTTCAGCAAGATGTGCGCACACACGAACCACATCTGGCGCTGTTTGCGCAGCACGATGGACTGCATGCATTGCAAACGATTATCGAACAAGCATCGGATTTCCTGCATCCGGAAGGCTGGTTGATTCTGGAGCATGGCTGGCAGCAGGCTGCCAAGGTGCAGGAACTACTTGAATCGCATGGCATGCGTAGCGTAGCCTCGCATTCCGATTTGGCTGGGCACTTGCGTGTCACTGAAGCGCAACGTCCTGCCAGTTAAACCACAACCAGGACCATCACCGAGACCATCATGATTGAATTCAAAACCTCAAAAGGTAATTTCACTATCGAGCTGTTCACCAACGAAGCACCGGTCAGTAGCGAAAATTTCCTGAAGTATGTTGACGATGGTCATTTCGATGGCACAATTTTTCACCGCGTCATTCCCGGCTTCATGATTCAGGGCGGTGGCTTTACGGAAGACATGGATCAGAAGAAGACCAATCCCCCCATCAAGAACGAAGCAACCAATGGCTTGAAGAACAAGCGTGGCACTTTGTCGATGGCCCGCACTAACGACATCAATAGTGCAACCTGCCAGTTCTTTATCAATCTGGTCGACAATGATTTTCTCGACAACAAGCCCGGCAGTTACGGCTACGCGGTGTTTGCAAAGGTGACATCAGGCATGGACGTAATTGATGAGATCGCCAAGGTTAAAACCGGCCGACGTTCTGGTCATGCCGATGTTCCTGTAGAAGCCATTGTCGTTACTTCCGCAACGCGTAGCGCCTGACAAACTCAAGAGCCGATGTGAAAAGACCTGGAGTTATTGCGAGAGCTGCATTTCGCTGGCTTTTCATTCTCGCAATTTCGTTTCTGGTGGTCAGTATCGTTGCAGTGTTTTCGCTGCGCTGGATCGATCCACTGACCACCAGTTTCATTCTGCGTGATCGTGCAAGTGCATGGTGGGATAACGACAAGAACTATCACTTTGAACATGAGTGGGTGGATTTCGCGCACATTGCCATTCCAATGAAAGTAGCCGTGATGGCGTCGGAAGATCAAAAATTTCCAGACCATCACGGTTTTGATTTTGATTCGATGCAGAAAGCATGGGATCAAAATCAACGCGGCCGCAAAGTAAAGGGCGCCAGCACTATCACACAGCAAGTCGCTAAGAATCTCTTTCTATGGTCAGGTCGCAGCCTGTTCCGCAAGGGCATTGAAGCGTGGTTCACGTTGTTACTCGAAACGTTTTGTTCAAAGCAACGCATTCTTGAGATCTATCTGAACAGCGCCGAATTTGGCAAAGGTGTATTCGGCGTGGAAGCGGCAAGCCAGCGCTTCTTCCACAAGTCGGCAGCACGACTTAATTCCTCTGAAGCAGCGCTGCTAGCGGCTGTATTGCCAGCACCGAAACGCTTTCAAGTCAACAAGCCATCCAGCTATCTGCGCGGACGACAGGGCTGGATTGAAACGCAAATGTCGCAGGTTGATACCAATGGTTTGTTTGACCCCTGAGTCTCATATCCAGCGGGCATATTAATTCCCTCTCAGGCTCGTACCCGGCAAAGATTTTCCGTTAAGATACTTCGCCTTGCGAACTCAATCGCACTGTTAAATGTACTGATCAGGGGATACGAAAATGAAAGTCGCTTTGTCCGCGTGCCTGATGGCACTGAGTGTTTCTTTTGCAGTGTCAGCAATGGCTGACTGTCCTTATCCAAAAATGCCTGCCGATCCACCCAGCGGTGCCACCGCAACCAAGGAAGAAATGATTGCGGCCAAGAAAGTAACGACACAGTACAGCAACGACATGCTGGAATACCTCAAGTGCCTGGATGACGAGGCGAATAGCGCCGTCGCCGCGCTGGGTGCGGACCACAAGCCGGAACAGGAAGAGCCGATCAAGAACAAGCGCGACCTGAAGTACGATGCTGCTGAAAAAACCATGCAAAAGTATGTAGATTCCTTCAATTCTGAATTGCGCGCTTACAAGGCAAAACAGGCCCAGTAAGCAGTCCGCCAAGGCGCATTGCACACAGCAAGCAAACTGTGATGCATTTCAAAAAAGGCCGATCCAGCTTGACGCTGGGTTGGCCTTTTTTAATTGCGAACCAAATCGCATTTGCAAGCCACGCAAGTCCGGTTCATCACCGCTTTTTTGCTTAAGTCCCCCCGTTTCGCGCCGATTAAGTTGGTGCAGCCACGATATCCAAGATGGCCTGTCCGAATCGGAGATGAATGATGAAACTGACCGCTTACGCACTTGGCCTTGCCCTGCTGTTCTCAACCATGAGCAGTGCCTGGGCCGACTGCACTTACCCCAAGGCACCGGATGTGATGCCCGACGCTGCCTCTGCAACCAAGGAACAGATGGTTGAAGCGAATGGCTTATACAAACAATACAACACCGAGGTTGATGCCTATGTGGCCTGCCTGGATCAGGAAACCGAAGCCAAGGTGAAAGAAGCAGCAGGCGCAGGCGCCATCATGCAGATCAAGGCATTGCAGGCCAAGAAAAAGACCTCGGCCATGGACGAACGTCAAGCGAAGATTGAAGAATTCAACAAGCAGATTCGCGCCTTCAAATCAAAAGGCTGATCGTACGATCCGGCGTTTAACCGCTGGATTATTAAATCCCAAAATTGGTGCAGGCAAAGACATGGCTTAGTAATGCAAGCCATGTCAGACTTCGAGCATTGAACCGCCCGGAGCCTCCCTTTGTTGTTGTCGAATATCAGTGTGGCCGCTGCACAAGCCGCCATTGATAAACATATTCAACCCATGCCAATCGCTTCCCGTTCATTGCATGAGTTGACGGGCCTGGTGCTGGCAGAATCCATCTATATGGAACGCGACCAGCCACCATTTGATCGCGTTGCGATGGATGGCATTGCACTCTCTTCGCAATGGAATCGCGAACTGTCTCAAGGATTACTTGTTGCCGGAACACAGGCGGCGGGCGCTGCCCCACTATCGTTGCCCTCAACAGCACACTGCATTGAAGTCATGACGGGCGCACATTTACCTCACGAATGCGACTGCGTTATACCAGTAGAAAAAATTCGCATTGAAGATAACAGAGCATTTATCAATGCTGATGTCAGCATCGCGCCGTGGATGAACATCCATCGTCGTGGCAGCGATGCACGCAAGGGCGATGAAATTCTGAAACCCGGTTGCCTTCTGCGCTCTGTGGATATTGCCGTGATTGCATCTGCTGGCTACGCGCAGGTTAAAGCGCATACTGCACCCAGAGTTGCCGTGATCTCCACGGGCGATGAGCTGATTGAACCTGGCAACGAGATACAAGACTGGCAGATACGACGCTCCAATTCATATGCACTGTTGTCAGCGCTTAAGAAGATTGGCTTGGCCGCAAGCGATGTTCATCTTGCAGATAAACCGGATGAACTGCGTGCGAAGCTTTCATCGCTGATTGATGCACACGATGTGCTAATCCTGAGTGGCGGAGTTTCCGCTGGAAAGTTCGACTTCATTCCGCAAGTGCTGAACGATATTGGCGTTCGCACCGTCTTTCACAAAGTGCTGCAGCGTCCGGGACGTCCCATGTGGTTTGGCATACGCGATGACAACAAAACGGTATTCGCATTGCCCGGCAATCCGGTATCAGTACTGGTGTGCATGTATCGCTACGTCATGCGCGGCTTGTCACGTGCAATGGGTTTAGCAACTTCATCACCGGCCAGCGCCAAACTCGTTGGCAACTTCGTTGCGCACCCCACTCTTACGACGTTTGTACCGGTTGTACTGGAGAAGCGCACCGCCACCATCAAGGCGCGTCGCAATCCATTGAATGGCTCCGGTGATCTGGTTTCTCTGTTGGCGACAGACGGCTTTATAGAATTGCCACCGAGCGAA
Source organism: Steroidobacteraceae bacterium (assembly GCA_036263355.1). Taxonomy (GTDB): domain Bacteria; phylum Pseudomonadota; class Gammaproteobacteria; order Steroidobacterales; family Steroidobacteraceae; genus CAILZL01. The sequence goes on from DATAHE010000293.1 coordinate 11,969, forward strand.
CTGCCCATCAACAGCAACACCAACGTGCCTTTGTATTGCTGGTAGATCACCATGAGCAATACCGTTACTGAGTTACCTGCTTTACCACGCGATCAATTGCATCGCCCGCTGCACGACCTGCGCATCTCCGTGATGGATCGTTGCAACTTTCGTTGTCCATATTGCATGCCACGCGAGACCTTTCACGAGCACTATCAGTTCCTGAAGCCGACAGAACGATTGTCATTCGAAGAGATTGCGCGACTGACAAAACTATTTGTAAAGCTGGGTACACGCAAGATTCGGCTTACAGGTGGTGAGCCATTGTTGCGCCCCAACCTGCCTGAACTGGTTGCAGAACTGAATGGCATTGATGGCGTGCAGGATATCGCATTGACCACCAACGGCGTGCTGCTTGAGAAACACGCAACTGAATTGAAAGCCAGTGGATTGAATCGCATTACCGTCAGCCTCGATTCACTGGATGAAGCAATCTTTGCGCAACTGAGCGGCGGCTTCAAAGGTCGCGATCAAGTATTGAATGGCATACGTGCTGCGGTTGACGTTGGGCTAACGCCTATCAAGATCAATGCAGTGATACAACGTGGCATCAATGATCACACCGCACTGGATATGGTTGAACATTTTCGCGGTAGTGGAATCATAGTTCGATTCATTGAATATATGGATGTCGGTACTCGCAATCACTGGCAGCTGGACAAGGTAGTTTCGTCAAAAGAATTGCTTGAACGTATTCATGCGCGTTGGCCAGTTCACGCCTTGCCGGGTAACTATCATGGCGAAGTGGCGGAACGTTATGCCTTTGATGATGGCGCTGGCGAAGTGGGTTTTATCTCATCGGTGACACAGGCTTTCTGCGGAACCTGCACGCGCGCCAGATTGTCATCGGAAGGTGTGTTCTATACCTGCCTGTTCGCCACGCAAGGTCTGAATCTAAAGGGCCCACTGCGTGAAGGCGCTTCTGACGAAGAATTGCTGGGCATGATTCGCAATACATGGATGCAACGTACGGATCGTTACAGTGAATTGAGAAAGAATCAGCAGGAACATCCAGTTCGCAAGATCGAGATGTACTACATTGGTGGCTAATGTGAATACGAACACGCTGACTCATATCGACAACAACGCCAACCCTACCATGGTTGATGTGGGTGACAAACAAATCACCAAGCGCGTTGCCACGGCAGAGTCGCGCGTGCGTTTTCCTGCCGATGTTGCAAGAGTATTGCGCGAGCAGCAGTTCACTACCAAGAAAGGTCCAGTATTTCATACGGCCATCATCGCGGGCACACAAGCCGCCAAGCGAACTCATGAGTTGATTCCGTTCTGTCATCCACTTGGCATTGAGAGCTGCAAGTTGAATATCGAGATGCAAGGTGATGAAGCAGTAATCCATTGCACGATATCGCTCCACCATAAAACCGGCGTAGAGATGGAAGCGTTAACCGGTGCCAGCATTGCGGCATTGACGATCTACGACATGTGCAAAGCGCTTTCGCATGACATCGTAATCGCTGAAACGAGACTACTGCATAAGAGCGGCGGCAAGAGCGACTTCGGTACAGGTCATTCGACATGACCACTGAGACGCCAATTTACGGATTGGTACTTGCTGGCGGCGCAAGCCGTCGCATGCAGACCGACAAGGCCGCGCTGGAATATGCGGGACAAACACAGCTACAGCGAGCGTTTACGCTGCTGGAGAAGATTTGTACTCGCGCATTTGTGTCAGTTCGCAAAGACCAGATTCATGATGCAACGCGTGCTTCCTTTCCGCAGATCGTTGATGTTCACGGTGATCTGGGACCACTGGCCGGTATCTCGGCGGCGCAGTCAGTGCATCCCGATGTTGCCTGGTTGATTCTCGCCTGCGATCTGCCATTTATCAATGACAGCACCTTGCAGTACCTTTTTGACCATCGTAATCCCTCGCGCATTGCCACTGCATTCCGCAGCACCCATGATCAATTACCAGAACCGCTTTGTACTATCTGGGAACCATCAAGCGCTGCTCATGTTACTGAGTGGATAAACAAGGGACAGAAATGTCCGCGCAAGTTACTGATCAACTCGGACGTGGAGCTGCTAATGCAGCCTGACGTCAATGCACTGGATAACGTGAACACACCGGATGAGCATCTGCAAGCACTCAAGGCACTGAATGCGCAACCGCTATCGTTGCATGTTCAATACTTTGCATTGTTTCGCGAACAGGCCGGCAAGCGCGAGGAACAATTGTCTACCATAGCAACCACTCCCGCATTGCTCTATGCAGAGTTGCAGCAACGTTATGGATTCAAATTGAGTCTGAATCAATTGAAAGTCGCCATTAATAATGAATTCGCTGATTGGCACA
>DATAHE010000294.1:0-4729 GCA_036263355.1 Steroidobacteraceae bacterium
ATTACTGCTAGCACGCCCACGGCTTCCTTATCCAGCATGTACGGCGCTGTAACCACGCTGCAGTCGTCAAGCATGGTGTAGCCCGATTCCTGGCCGATGAATATTTGCACACCATCCGCACCGAGGCTTTGATCCAGCAAATGCAAGATGTCCCGTTGCTGATTGAACGCCTCGAATAACCGCCGCAATTTCTCGACGTTGGACAACTCGGCAAAGCCCATCAGGTTGGTTTCGCCAGCGATCACATATTCCATACGTGGACTGGGATCGGTGGGAGCCACCGCCTGTTGCGCCAACATCACCGCATCCAGCATCCCTTGATTCAGGTGCTCGCGGGTCTGCTGCAATTCCTGCAAAAGCTGCGTACGGACGTCGGAGATATCGCGACCAGCAAACTGTTGATTGAGATAGTTCGCAGCACGTCGCAGCTCTTCGCTGCTGTACTGACGGTCCAGCTGTACCACACGATTCTGGATTTCGCGGCCATTGGTCACCAGCACCGCCAGCACACGATTATCCGACAGCGCAAGAAACTCGATCTGGCTCAGTGAAGTCTGCGCGGGACGTGGAAGCGTCACGACTCCGGCTAGCTGCGTGATCGACGATAACATTCGCGATGCTTGTGCTACCAACGATTTCGGATCACTGCCATGCGGGACAAGGCCCTGCTGAATGATCTGCACCGCTTCATTTTCGAGTGGCCGAATTTTCAGCAATGTGTCGACGAAAAAACGGTATCCCTTGTTAGTTGGCATGCGACCGGCCGAGGTATGCGGGGAAGACACGAAGCCCAGTTCTTCCAGATCGGCCATCACGTTGCGAATGGTCGCCGAGCTCAGACTCATACCAGATTCCCGGGACAAGGTTCGTGAACCGACCGGCTGGCCATCACGAATATATTGCTCAACCAGAATGCGCAGCAGCTGCTGGGCACGATCGTTGAGAATGTCTTCGGATTCAGGACTCATGGTAAAAAACTATTGACCAACCGCGTGACTGTCAAGAGCAAGGCATGTAATGTGCGCACTATCCAGCAAACAAAGACTATCTGGAAGCGCATCCACTACTTTCATGTCGGCCGCATTCAAAAATATCACCCTGATTGGTTCGTGCGAAGAAGACCATGTCGCCGCCACTTTCGCGGAACTGGCCACGCACCTCAATGCGCGCGGGTTGCAGGTCATGGTGGAACAAACGGCTCATCCCAAGTTGCCTGGCAACGTAACACAACATGCGATCGAATACCTGACTAAGCATTCTGATCTGGTGATCACCATCGGTGGCGATGGCACCATGTTGCGCGCTGCGCGCCTGTTTGCACATGCCGGGGTTCCACTTGTAGGAATTAATCGCGGCCGATTAGGTTTTTTGGCCGATATCAATCCCAAGGAGATCATCAATCGTGTTGAGGAAGTGCTGGCGGGTAAATGCGTTCGTGGCTCGCGGCCCTTTCTTCAGGTGCGATTGATCGCTCAGAACGGAAAAGCCCAGCAGGCGCTGGTTATCAATGATTGCGTGCTGCAAAAGTGGGAAACAGGCCGCATGCTGGATTACGAAACCTGGATTGACGGTCAATATGTGAATACTCACGGCGGCGACGGCGTCATCGTTGCATCAGCAACTGGCTCGACTGCCTATGCACTGTCCTGTGGTGGCCCCATCATTCATCCACATCTTGATGCGCTAGTCATCGCACCCATCTGTCCGCATACTTTGTCTGATCGACCCATTGTTATTTCGTCGCGCAGCACCGTCGAAATTCGTCGCGTGCAAGATCGCGCGACGAAGGCGCAGATCACTTGCGATGGAGAAATACTGGGTGATCTGAATGTAGGCGACAGATTACTGATTGAACCATCGAACTTGCGTGTCAACTTTTTGCATCCCACAGATCACGATTACTATCGCATCCTCAGATCGAAACTGCATTGGGGTCGCGGTGCATTGGATAAGCGCATTGAAGATGAGATGGATTAATCTCTCAACGTTCGCGTAGGGGGAATCACTTATCAAAACCGTCAAAAACAGGAGTTTTTGCGGAGCCTACATGGATGTATTCACGGCGGTTTTGAAAGTGATCCCGCTACGAAAACGTCACTCAAACTGATTCAGCTAGAACGTTATTCGCATGTTAACCAGCATTCAAATAAAAGACTTCGCCATCATCGACCGCATCGAACTGGAATTGAACGATGGCATGACCGCGCTGACTGGTGAAACGGGCGCGGGCAAATCCATTCTTGTCGATGCGCTGTTGTTTGTGACTGGTGGCCGTGTGGGTAGTGAAGTGATTCGACATGGCTGCGAGAAAGCCGAAGTCACTGCGAACTTCACCATTGAAAAGAAATCACCTGTTGCCACATGGTTTAACGAGCAGGCCATCGATCATGAAGGTGAATGCTTATTGCGTCGTGCACTCGGCAATGATGGTCGATCACGCGCGTGGGTGAATGGACAATCCATGCCACTGCAAGCGCTGCGTCAGCTTGGCGAAGCATTGGTCGATGTGCACGGACAGATGGAATATCAATCGTTGATGAAACGCAGTGCGCAGCGTGATCTGCTCGATACCAATGGCAATCATCAAACATTGAATGACAAAGTGTCCGCGAGTTGGAAGAAGCTCAAAACGTTACGTCAACAACGAGCCGAGACCGAACAAAGCGCCAAAGACCGCAATGAACGCCTTACTCTGCTGCGCTATCACGTTAATGAACTGGAAGCGCTGGCCGTACAACCCGGTGAAGTGCTGGAGCTGAATACCGAGAGACAACGACATGCTCACAGCGGCAAACTTGCGAGCGGTGCACGCGAAGTCGTTGAGCTGGTACGCGAAGCAGACACCAACGCCGAGCAACTATTATCACGTGCGCTGAACATCGCGCGCAATCTTCAGAGCATTGATGCAGGACTCAATAGTACCGCTGACTTGCTGAATGAAGCACTGATTGCCACGCGCGAAGCTGCCAGTGCGATCCAGCACTATGAATCATCATTGGATGCTGATCCTGCGCGACAGGAGTGGGTTGAGCAACGACTGGCAGCACTGGAAACCGCGGCTCGAAAGCATCGTGTTGAAATCGACGAACTCGTTGCGGTACTTGATAACTGCAAAGCTGAAGTCCAGAAACTCGAATCGCTTGAATTCACGCTGGAACAACTGGATGCGCAAATCATCGCCGCACAGTCTGAATATAACGCAGCGTGCAAAGATCTGACGAAAGCACGAATGAAGACCGCGAAAGCGTTGTCGGAACGAGTCACGACACTGATGCAGACGCTTGGAATGCCCGGTGGAAAATTTGTTGTTCAGCTTACAACGCTCGATGAAGCCAATCATAGTGAACATGGCGCAGACGAAATTGAATTCATGGTTAGTGCCAATCCAGGTCAACCACTAAAGGCACTCGCCAAAGTTGCATCAGGTGGCGAACTATCACGCATCAGTTTGTCGATTCAAGTTGCAGCAGTAGAGTCTGTTGCAAATGGCGCATCATGCCCTACCCTGGTGTTCGATGAAGTGGATGCAGGTGTTGGCGGTGGCGTCGCAGAAATGGTCGGACGTCAGCTACGCACGCTAGGAGACAACGCGCAAGTACTGTGTGTCACTCATCTACCCCAGGTTGCAAGTCAGGCGCATGCGCAAGTGCGCGTCGCTAAACTCACTGATGGCAAACATACTCGAACTTCACTGGAAACCTTGAGCAAAGAAGCGCGCGTAGAGGAAATTGCCCGCATGCTAGGTGGTGCACAAATCAGTGACATGGCACGTGCTCATGCCGCCGAGATGCTGAACACACCTGTGAAGAAATCTGCAAAGGCTAGATAACAGAACTGCCGCTGATCCGTTCAAATCGCATAGCGTCTTCGTGCACATGTCATGTGCGATTGATTACTAGTGCTAACCCACACGAGACCTAAAATTTCACAGGGACCGCACCCAGTGACCCTTCATTACCACACTGTCTCAAGGACGGCGACCTGTCGGAACATTGTGCAGTCAGTAACTACCCCGCTAAATTTAACTTATCAGACAAATCATTGACTCACGACTTTGCCCGGATTATTTCGGTTTTATGTCCAACAACATCTACAAGTTTGATGATTACTTCTTTGATCCACGGCGCAAGGTAATGCTAAAGAACAATCAGCTTGTGCCACTGGAATCCAAAGTAACGTCAACATTGATGTGTCTGATCGAGAACAAGGGCAAAGTTGTATCGGAAGAAGAACTAATCAACGCTGTCTGGAACAAAACCATTGTTGAAGACAGCTGTCTGCGAAGAAACATCTCCGTGTTGCGATCCACGCTAGATCGTTCGCAACCAAATCGCTATATCGAAACCGTTCTCACAAAGGCTATCGATTTTGCGGCAACGTTACACTTACTCGACGCTCGAAACAGATGCCAAAACTGCACACAACGAAACGTCGCTGGTGATCGAACCGCAACTGGATGCAACGTGGCGCCAGTACAGACTGGAGTCTTTCACCCGATAGCAGAAGAATCGGCCATGTCGATCAACTCAATGCGTACAATGGTATTTGCTTGGTAGATATCGCAGCAACGTCCATCTTCAGGGATAGCGCACTACCTCCGTCTTAAGTCCTTGGCTGGGCAATCCTGCTTTGTGCAGCGACCAAACAGAATCATGGAGTGATCGCTGAGTTCGAAACCTTTTGACATAGCGATATCGCGCTGGCGCTTTTCGATTTCGGTGTCCATGAA
>DATAHE010000295.1:0-2245 GCA_036263355.1 Steroidobacteraceae bacterium
TGGGGTATTTCACGTCAGCGTTACTGGGGTTGCCCAATCCCTATTATTCATTGTGATGGTTGCGGTGATGTGCCAGTGCCTGATGATCAACTGCCGGTTGTATTGCCAGAAGACAAAGTCCCCGATGGCAGTGGCAATCCACTGAATAAAGATCCGTCGTTCTACGAATGCGCTTGTCCCAAGTGTGGCAAGAAAGCGCGACGTGAAACCGATACAATGGATACCTTTGTGGATTCTTCGTGGTATTTCCTGCGTTATGCCTGCGCAGATAACCGCAAAGCCATGGTCGATGCACGTGTTAATTACTGGCTGCCGGTGGATCAATATATTGGTGGCATCGAACACGCCATCCTTCACTTGTTGTATTCACGTTTCTGGACGCGCGCCATGCGCGATCTCAAGTTGGTCAATGTCGAAGAGCCGTTCACCAACTTGCTGACACAGGGCATGGTGTTGAATGACATCTATTTCCGTAAGCCCGCTGCGGGTCGCATTCAGTACTTCAATCCATCCGAAGTTGAAGTAAAGCTGGATGAGAAGGGCAAGCCCGTCGGTGCAGTGCTGAAGACCGATGGACAGCCAGTGGAGATGGGCGGCATGGGCACCATGTCCAAGTCCAAGAACAACGGTGTTGATCCGCAGAAGCTGGTTGACGAGTTTGGCGCCGATACCGCGCGCTTGTTCATGATGTTTGCAGCACCGCCTGAGCAAACGCTGGAATGGTCCGATGAAGGTGTGCAAGGCGCATTTCGTTTCATGAAGAAGTTATGGCGTGCTGTATTTGAACATGTAAGTAATGGACCGACCGACAAACTTGATATTGCACAACTCAATAATGCACAGAAGGACATGCGTCGTCTGGTGCATCAAGCGTTGACTAAGGTGACCGACGATATTCAGCGTCGTCGCATATTCAACACGGCGATTGCAGCGGTGATGGAGTTAATGAACTCGTTGGCAAAGTTCAATGACAGTTCATCACAAGGTCGGGCGATCACGCAGGAAGCACTTGAGAAGAGCGTGCTGATGCTATCGCCTATCATTCCGCATGCCTGTCATACTCTGTGGAATGAGCTTGGACATTCCGGCGCCATCATTGATCAGCCTTGGCCGAAGGTGGATGCGCAAGCGTTAACACAAGATACGCTGGAGATCGTGGTGCAGGTGAATGGCAAGCTGCGTGGTCGCGTGAATATCTCCGCCAAAGCGACAGAAACTGAGGCGCGTAACGCCGCATTGAGTGACGAGAATGTATCCAAATGGATTGAAGGCAAGGAAGTGCGAAAGTTTGTGTATGTGCCGGGCAAGTTGATCAACATTGTGGTGTGAGATTTTTCAGTAATGAAGCTTCAGGGTTTTACCCAGGTATGTTTTCGCGTCCTTTACATTGGGCTGATGATGATGTGCGCCAGTTGCGGCTGGCAGCTTCAGGGCGTGCATCATCTGTCGGCAGCGTTGCAGCCGCTGTATGTTCAGTATCCTGACACTCATTCGATGTTCAGCCGGGCATTGCAGGAACGATTGCGAACCTCCGGTGTGCAGATTGCAGAGAACGAATCTGAAGCCAAGGCGGTTTTGCAAATCACTAAGGATGAACGAGGGCACCGCGTTATCTCTGTTTCCAATCGCAATACACCAGAAGAATATGAAGTTTATTACAACGTGGAATTCATGTTGAAGCCACATGCCGGTGATTCGATATTGCAACAGCCACTGCATGCAGCGCAGACCATGACCTATGATGAAACGCATGCGCTGGCCAAACAACGCGAAGAAAATATGTTGAGTGAGTCGATGGCTACAGAATTGGCTGATCAGTTATTGCGCCAAATCCGTAGATTATAGAAAGTGGAATTATGTTCAAATGTTGTGGCTCTGCGTGAGACGGAGTCGATCAACAATTTCACTGGTAAACGCAGCGCCATGAGTGATTCATCGGATTCGCGACGCTCATTTCAAAACTGCAACAGCTGTACACTGCCATGAATGATGTCGAGGAAAGTTTGACGATATGAACCTGTTTGATACCCAACCACTGATAAAGCCTGTTCCGCATGTTATGCCGCGCGGATCGTCAGTGGTATTGCTGGATGAAGTCATCATTGATCAGGTTCAGGATCTGCTATCGCGCTTTGATCTACAGCTGCAACTGGTCGGTGAAGATCAGGTGATTCCTGGCTCTTACTGGGGTGAGTCGGAAGCAGGATTGATCGGCAACAATCTCTATGCGCGACTGGATACGCCG
>DATAHE010000296.1:0-3386 GCA_036263355.1 Steroidobacteraceae bacterium
GTTGAAGAAGAATTGTGCAAACGTTTTGATGCAAGCAGGACGGTGCTGCGCGAAGCAGTAAAGATGCTGACAGCAAAAGGACTGCTTAGTGCACGGCCACGTCAGGGAACGCGAGTGCTGCCTGAGTCCAGCTGGAATCTGCTTGATCCAGATATCCTGCGCTGGATGCTGGAAAGAAAATATTCATCCGAGCTGCTCGTTAATTTCAATGAAGTTCGGTTGGCCATTGAGCCACAGGCCGCAGCGCTTGCGGCGTTGAGTGCAGGATTAAAAGAAAAGCAGGAAGTCAAAAACGCCATTGAAAGAATGCGCGCTGCAGAGAAAGGTGAGGATGATCCATTGGAATCTGACATTGCGTTTCATGTGGCAGTGCTCAATGCAACACGTAATCCTTTCTACATGCACCTGACAGAGTTAACAGCCACTGCGCTGCGTTTCAGCATCCGTACTACTAATCGTTACAAGGGCGTACGACTCGCCAATGTCACTGATCACAAGAAGGTGGCTGATGCCATTGTTGCAGGCAAGCCATCAATCGCCTCAGATGCAATGCGCAAGATGATTCAGGAAGTGCTCGACCTGATCAACAAACACGAAATTGGCGCGCGACCTCGCGTGCGTCGTGCGTAATAGCTGTTTGCATCAAAGAAAGTTGTATCGAAGAAAGTAATAACACCAATCGATGGGAAGCGCTCATCGAAACTCACATTCAAAAGCGCAGGTTTGATGCTGCAACCGCGCCATTCAGACGCCCTCCATCCGACGTGCGTCATTCTACTTTGTACCTGCTGCTTTCTTGCTGAACGTCCAGTAGTCAAAGTTAAACAGTGACTCCTTGCCTTCGCCCTTGAATACAAAATAAAGATCATGGGTGCCGCGAACATTTGACGCACGCGTTGTATTGACTCGCCATTTCTGCCATCCGCCGGTGTTTCCGACTGGCAATGATGCAATCATTGATCCAGTTAATGAGTCGAGATGCACTTCAATCCTGCCACCATCAATAACTGTCGCCACATTTGCACTGAACAATGGTGTATTGACATCGCCAAAATCGACGCCATTAACTTTGATATAACTGCCATTCCTGATCTGCGTGACATATACACCGCTGGAATGATCTCCTGCAGTTCTTACACCCGATTCCCACGCAATGGTTTCAGCTTCGACCCGTTGGTAAGGATGTAGCTTTTCAATCTGCTCGACGCCGTTATCGTCCCACCACGGAACGGTGTTGATTGTGCCATCCGCGTTGTAGTCGAACTTTGCGACACATACTGAGCGCCGTTCGCGATGTTTTTCCGTTAATGCAAAATTCAATTTGTAGTTAAACCCAAATACATATGAACCACCTTTGTAGTCGATGATGCCCGGGTGATTGCCCGATGAAGCCACATTGGGATTCATCAGTTTTCCCTTGTGTACCCAAGGCCCGATCGGACTATCGCTCATCGCGTAACCAATACCCTCGGGACAGCAGTGCGAGGCATACGCCATATAGTACTTATCCTTTCTTTTATAGAACCATGGGCCTTCTTGATAGTCCTCCGGCTTTGAGTCGACCTGAACAATTTCTCCTGAATACGAGATCATGTCGTCATTAAGCTTGACGTACCAAAGGTTTGGATTTCCCCAGTATAGATACGCCTGGCCATTATCGATAAACACAGTGGGGTCAATATATCCCTGAGCTCGATCAATCAATGGATGACCGAGCGCATCCTTGAATGGACCATAGGGGCTATCTGCTACTGCAACCGCAATCACATTCTTCGGATCACCGTGCGCGCTGATGGGAACGTACAAATAGAACTTGCCGTTTCTTTCCGCTACTTGCGGTGCCCACGCATCATTCGATTGTACCGCCCACGGAAAGGTCTTCAGCGATGCGACGCTTCCATGATCAGTCCAGTTCACCATGTCAGTCGATGTATACAGTTTCCAGTCGATCATCTTAAAGGCGTCAGCATCGTCTTCGTCATGACTGGTATAAAGAAATACTGTGCCGTTGATGACAATGGGTGCTGGGTCTGCCGTGAAGTTGGTCTGGATGATGGGGTTCTCCGCCATGGACAGTGAAGAGGTGGAGACCAAAATAAGAAAAACCAAAGTGCTGAACCACGACGACGTGTTGCGTATCATCGTTCGTACCTTAAGACTTGAGTTGCTGCTATTCATCATCGTTCATCTCGTAAATGACTGTCATTAGCCATGGTCAAAGTGAATGCGCAAGGCACTTGCATGCCGGGATGGCAATGAACCTGGCAACTCCACAATCAGTGCTGCGTCGCTCTGGTGGAACTTGAGTCGACTATTCACGCCCAATAACTCAACTCGATGAACTCGACGAGACTCGTGTTTGTTATTTTTGGCGAGAGAAGTGATTGTTGTTGTGCCCGAAGGTTCACCCAATGTAATTGCGTACAACACATTGCCTTTAGTCGTGAAGCGTATGTCTTGTGCGGTGTAGTTGGACTTTTCATGAAACTCTCCGGCTGCTGTTTCAGTGGGGCCTTCTCCATATACCTTCCACGGACGTGTACCGTAAATCGCTTCGCTGTTGATCTTCATCCATTGCTCAAGTTCATTAAGCAGTTGTTCTGACTCGGGCGGCAGACTGCCATCTGCATAAAGCACGACGTTCAGCAGCAAGTTGCCATTCTTGCTGACGATGTCGGCCATCATGGTGATTACATCCGAGGCGGTTTTATATTTGAAGTTGTCGCTATAAAACCAGTCGCCATTCGAAGTATCGGTTTGCCACGGTAGTGGATTGATACCTTTGAGTACGCCGCGCTCCACATCTTGCACGCACCACTCTTTATAAAACTCGCCGGAGCCGAGCGCTTTGCAGTTGTATACCGCGTCCAGCTTGCCGCTGCGGGCAATGCTGCTGTTATAAAGATGAGCGACCAGCGAACGTCCTACGATGCCAAATGGTACGCCGCCATCCGAATACAACAGATCAGGTTGATAGGAATCAACTAAATCGCGAATACGGTTAAACCATATCTGGTGATACTTTGGATTCTTGGTGTACCAGTCGCCGGGTTTGTTTCTGTACGGCTCGTCTTTGTTATCGTGATATAGATCGGCATAACGCGGATCAGCGCCATCATAGTCGACGCCCAACTTGGGCCAGAATTGATCATAAAGATGACTGGTGTACCACCAGTTGTGACTGGCACCAAGGTGCTCCGACACACCGAAACGCAGACCGCGTTTGCTTGCAGCTGTTTTCCACGCACCAACGATGTCACGTTTCGGCCCCATCGCAGCCGCATTCCAGCGATGATGCTTGGAGTTCCATAAATCAAAGTTATCGTGATGCACTCCCATCGACACAAAATACTTTGCGCCAGCAGCGGCGTACTTGGTCATTAATG
>DATAHE010000297.1:0-2310 GCA_036263355.1 Steroidobacteraceae bacterium
TGAAGAACCTGTCCGCCGAGAGTGACGCGAGTGGTGGGAGTGAAGCCTGTTCCTGTTATTGCAACCGAAATATTACTGCTACTTGAAGGAACTGAATTTGGCGATACTGAAGTGAGAGTTGGTAACGCCGCATAAACAAGCAAAGACAAGCTAAATGATGTGTAGCCGCCGCTATTTTTGGCGGTCACCAAGTATGTCGATAACGCAGTGGCGGCAGTTGGTGTTCCAGAGAGTTGTCCGGTGCTTTCGTTTAGAACCAAGCCAGCGGGAAACGCCGGAGATACGCTATAGCTCGTCACGGAGCCTTTAACCGTTGGACTCAGCGGAGCAATTTGTGTGCCTACCCAATACGTTTGCGGGGTAGGGTACAAAAGCGCAGTGGGTGGATCAACAGCAGGATTGTTGTCGCTATGGTTACCGCCACCGCATGCTGAAAGAAGTGAAAGTAGCGTATAGCCAATCAGGAATCGAATGATCCTAGCTGTATTATATTTCACCCTATTCTCCTTGCTGAATCCAATTTCGCAATAGACGCTTCTTCGATTTCGAAAGTCTAGCATACAGCCTGAAGTCGCAACAGGGGACAGTAATAAGCACTGCGACGAACAGCGATGCCGGTGTAGAAATCAGGACATTCTGAATTAGCATCTTCCCTTGGGCTATCGGATTTCGTTTCCACTTCGAACATATAGTGTGCTTCAGATTCCGTCACCGTTATGGCTACATCATCAGACGAATTGGTCATCAGCACCGGGTCGGACTCGCAGACAAAGCCATGGGATAGTTGCTATGCGTTTGCCTTTGGCATTAATTGACTCGTTGACAAAAGCTTTTGGTAGATTGGCAGAGCTGACGCTTGTTAATGGCCGTCTGGAGTTTGCCTTTGCTTTCTCCACTCACCCGGTGATACGCCGACTGATTTTTTGAACGCACGGCTGAATGCCGCTTCTGATTCATAGCCAACACGATTGGCAATGACTGCGACACTGTCACTGCCACTGACGAGATGCGTGGAAGCCAGCTGCATACGCCAATTCATCAGATACTGCATCGGTGGTTGGCCCACGTATTGGGTAAACCGTTCCGAGAATGCAGAGCGTGACAAAGCAACTTCCTTTGCCAAGGAATCAAGGGTCCATTCATGCGCTGGTTGACGATGCAGCGACGTGAGCGCACGTCCAACATAGGTATCACGTAAACCCGCCAGCCAGTTCAATTGATTTGAAGGTAAAGTTTCCAAATAGTGGCGAATCGCATCGACAAACATTAATTCACTTAGTCGTCCCAGTACCGATTGACCACCGATACGTGAATCACGCGATTCCGAAATCGCGAAACGTACGTAAGTGGCAAGCACACCAGTGTTTCGATCACTCACTCGAATGATGCGAGGCAATGCAGCAAGCAATGGATTGAACGGCTGCGCATCGCAACCAAGAAAGCCGCAAATAAATTCTGCGCCTTGTTTGCCATCAGCGTCGCCCATGGCAATAGCAGACGGAAGCCTGCCGTCATCGGGCCGACGATATAACGCCATGTTGGGTGACTTACGCAATCCCGGCGCGCTCGATAACACATGCGTATCACCATGCGGTAATACGATGATGTCGCCGGCCGTCAACTGCAACGGTTGTTCACCTGGAACACTGGCCCAGCATGATCCCTGTGTGATGACGTGATAGCACATCATGTGTTCCGATCCCGGAAACATGGCGGCAACCACCGAACGACCCTCTGGCGTTTCAGCTACCCACGGATCGGTGGCACGGATATCAAAGAAGATCGAGCCAGTGAGCCTTATGGCTTGCAAGACATCGGATAGGGCATCCAAAAGATTTCTCCCGGACGGTTGAGCATGATTACCGGACGAATGGTCATTCGATGGCGTTCATTCAACTTATAAACTTTGCTCAGAATCATCAGCAATCGGAGCATAGCATGAGCGTTGAGAATGTTTACCAAGGCACTTGTTTCTGTCAGCAAGTGAAGTTTGAAGTGAGGGGCGCACCGGCGGCCATGGGATATTGCCATTGCGAATCGTGTCGTCACTGGTCGGCAGGACCGGTTAATGCGTTTACCTTGTGGCAACCGAGTGCAATAAAAGTCACATCGGGTGCAGACAAGATTGGCACATTCAACAAGACTCCCGGTAGTTCACGCAAATGGTGCAAGAACTGCGGCGGGCATTTATTTACTGATCATCCCGCAATGGGGTTGGTAGACATCTATGCCGCCATGATACCGACACTAAAGTTTGAACCCGGCGTTCATGTGAACTATCAAGAGACGGTGTTACGCATCCACGATGGC
>DATAHE010000298.1:0-2911 GCA_036263355.1 Steroidobacteraceae bacterium
GCAAACAAAAAAAGACTATCAAGACCTGCAATTCCAACGTGATTAATCGAGTAGCCCGTTAGAAAGCAAGCTAGAGCACCACTGCCTATTGTCGCCATCAGGCGCAGTCTGACGCCAACTTTTTTCGTCACATCTTCAAGAATGCCAAACGCGAATGCAGGAATGCCGGCTAATAGTAAATACCCTAGAATCAGCTGGCTGGATTCATTGATTTTCGAACCGTTTTGTTGATCTGTGCAATAGGTGAGGCCAATCCAAGCAATCACCAATCCGGCGGCTGGTCCAAATCCGCCTATGCGTGGAGTGGGTGCCGTATGGAACTTTTGGACTCCTGCCGTCGTGTCTAGTGTCAATTTACCATGGAAATTTTTTGTTACTACAAACACTATACAAGTGAGCAGGCTAGCGAGACCGCAGACCACTGTGATCCACAAGAAAGTCGAATTCAATCCAATCAGATTCATGAAACTATCCTCAACAAAAACTATCCTTCCCCTTGCATGGAATGGCAAGAGTAAACGCCAACTCAAACGCTAAATCTCCGGATTAGTTTTATCTTCTTCCTGCAGCGACTTTGCTATTTGCTGCTTACAGGTATCCAGTAAATCCATTGTCTTTGTGTACGTAGTCTCCGCATTCCACTATTCAGTGCGGTCGTAGCTAAACTTTTAGCATGGCTCTCAAGACAGACCCTATGCCAGTTTATTTGTTCGATAGGTAATGTCAACAAAAATGGCTGTAACCGGTTGGAAAATGTCAGATTTCGGAGACGGCCAAACGGCAAGGTGTAAATATTGACATGGATTAAAATTCACCGATACGGGTCCTTTGCGGCGAGATACTTCCGCACATACTCCTTCACCCCGTCTTCCAGTGACGTCATCGGCTTCGAATATCCTGCAGCTCTTAGTCGATCTACCTTGGCTTCAGTGAAGTACTGGTACTTCTCACGCAGCTGCTCGGGCATGTCAATAAACTCGATTTTGGGTTGCAGCATTGCAGCTGCGAACAATGCATTGCCGAGGTCAAGCCAGCTGCGTGCCTTGCCAGTGCCGAGGTTGAACAAGCCAGATACTTGTGGGTTATCAAGTAGCCACAACATGACATCGACGCAGTCGTTCACGAAAACAAAATCACGAAGTTGCCCGCCGTCCTTATATTCGCTGCGATAGCTTTTGAATAACTTTAACGGTTCACTCGACGTGATACGCGAGTAGTTCTGCGCTATCACACTCTTCATGCTGCCTTTGTGATATTCGTTCGGGCCGTACACGTTGACGACCTTAAGGCCAACCCATTGAGGTGGAAGTGGCAACTGGTTGTGATGCAAGCGTGCAATACGACGATCAACAACATGCTTGCTCCAGCCGTAGGCGTTCAGCGGTTGCAATTTTGCAAGTGCTTCACAGCTGAACTCGTCGTCAAAGCCGGCGCTTCCATCGCCATAGGTGGCGGCTGATGAGGCATAAATAAACGGAGTGCGGTGATAGGTACACCATTGCAGTAAATCAATGGTCAAGCGGATGTTGGTTTCTGCAATCAGATCAACATTGGTTTCCGTCGTCGAGCTGATTGCACCCATATGCAATACACCATCAAGCCGACCGCGATGTTTGCCCAACCAGTCAAACAATACATCCGGTGAAACCAGCGCAGCGATTTCGTGCTTGGCAAGATTACGCCAGCGTTCGTCGTTTCCCATGCGATCACACACAGCCACTGCTTTACCGCGGTCCGATAATGCCGCGACAAGGTTGGAACCAATAAAGCCTGCGCCGCCGGTGACTAGGTACATGAAGGTCTCGAATTCAGCTTAAGTTGTGAGATTGTAGCGCCGTGATGTTCACGACCCCCAAAATTCAACGGACAATCAGCTAGAATCTTGAGATGCATTACAAATCTCTGGCCGATCTGCTCAACGAATTCCATAGGGCGCGTGTGCTGGTACTCGGCGACGTCATGCTCGACCGGTTTGTTTATGGCGCGGTTGAACGTATTTCTCCCGAGGCACCTATCCCCATCATGACGGTGGAGAGGGTCAGCGACATGCCCGGCGGAGCGGCCAATGTGGCGCGAAACATCGCCGCCCTGGGTGCTCAATGCACGTTGATCGGCGTGGTCGGAGCGGATGGGTCAGCAGAGGATCTGCGCGGGCAGCTGGATGCCACCCCGACCATCAACGCCCGCTTCATCGTGGATGCATCGCGACCTACTACGGTTAAAACGCGTTATGTGTCGGATCGTCAGCAGATGTTGCGGGCAGATCGCGAAAGCAAAGCTCCTGTTTCTGGAGAAGCTTCGGAGACATTGTTGTCAGCAGTGCAACAGGCACTTAGTCAAACAGATGTGTTGGTGTTGTCTGATTATGCGAAGGGTGTGTTGACCGATGACATTACAAGCAAGGTTATCAAGATGGCTCGCGATGCCGGTAAACCTATCATTGTCGACCCAAAAACACGCTCACTAACGAAATACAGTGGTGCGACGGTGCTGACTCCCAATCGTCACGAGTTACAACTGGCCTGCGGTAACGATTGTAAGACAGACGCGCAGGTAGTACAGGGTGCACACGAATTTCTCGACAAGGGCGTGTGTGATGCCATGGTGGTAACGCGTGGCGCAGATGGCATGTCAGTGATCAAGAAAGACACGACCGCCGCGCACTTGCACACCATGGCGCGCGAAGTGTTTGACGTATCCGGTGCTGGCGATACGGTGCTTGCGGTTTTGTCGTTAGGCCTTGCTGCGGGTGGCGAGTTAATCGACGTATCGCGGATTGCGAACATCGCTGCCGGTATTGTGGTCGGCAAGCCAGGCACGGCGACGGTTTCGACTGGCGAAATCATTACCAGTATTGATGCCGATTCTCGACCCGCAACAAGTGACAAAATATTTTCACTGGCTCGTGTTA
>DATAHE010000299.1:0-2512 GCA_036263355.1 Steroidobacteraceae bacterium
CGCATCACCTGATATTCACGATCAGTCAGTGTCTGTGCAGGCGCAACCGTGATGGAGTCACCGGTATGCACACCCATTGGATCAAAGTTTTCAATGGAACAAACAATGATGCAGTTGTCGGCGCGATCACGCACCACTTCCATCTCGAATTCTTTCCAGCCAATCACTGACTCTTCCAGCAATACTTCGCTGGTGGGTGATGCATCGAGACCGCGTGCAACAATCTCTTCAAACTCTTCGCGGTTATAGGCAATACCACCGCCGGAGCCCCCCATCGTGAACGATGGACGAATGACCGTTGGAAATCCAATCTCAGCCTGCACCGCCAGTGCTTCTTCCATCGTATGAGCGATACGTGAACGTGGGCATTCCAGTCCAATCTCGCGCATCGCATTACGGAACTTCTCACGATCTTCAGCCATGTCAATCGCTTCACGCGATGCGGCGATCAATTCGACATTGTGTTTTTCCAGCACGCCATTACGAACCAGATCGAGCGCGCAATTCAATGCAGTTTGTCCGCCCATCGTCGGCAACAACGCATCCGGTTTTTCCTTTGCGATGATACGCTCGACGGTACGCCAGTGGACCGGTTCGATGTAAATGGCATCGGCCATCTCGGGATCAGTCATGATGGTGGCGGGATTCGAGTTGACCAGAATCACTCGAAATCCTTCTTCCTTCAGCGCTTTGCAGGCCTGTGCGCCGGAATAGTCAAACTCGCACGCTTGCCCAATCACAATGGGACCCGCGCCGATAATCAGAATACTTTTGATGTCAGTACGTTTTGGCATCTTTCACACAGTAAAAATAGTGGTGCGCATCAGGACTCAGCGGCTGCTTTGCGATCAACAAAGCCCAAGCCCGCTGCACGCTGATCCATCAAGGTGATAAATCGGTTGAACAGGTATTGCAGTTCATGCGGACCAGGACTCGCTTCTGGATGCCCTTGGAAACTGAAGGCAGGCTGATTGGTCAGTTCCAATCCTTGTAGCGAGCCATCGAACAGTGAACGATGTGTTGCACGCACGTTACTTGGTAACGTCGATTCATCCACTGCGAAGCCATGATTCTGCGACGAGATGAATACGCGGCCACTTGAGAGTTCAATCACCGGATGATTGGCGCCATGATGACCAAACTTCATCTTCATCGTTTTTGCACCCGTTGCCAGACCCAGCAATTGATGCCCTAAGCAAATACCGAAAATCGGGATGCTGGTTTCAATGAAGCGTTGAATGGCTTCGATGGCATAGGTACATGGTTCTGGATCACCAGGACCATTGGACAGGAAGATGCCATCCGGATTCATCGTGAGCACATCAATAGCAGGCGTCTGTGCAGGCACAACCGTAACGCGACAACCATTGTCGGCGAGCAGACGCAGGATGTTGCGCTTGATACCGAAGTCATATGCGACCACATGACGCCGACTGCCGGGACGCGATTCGGGTCCCACCACACTGCCCCAGTGCGTACCGTCATTCCACTGATAGGTTTGCTTGACGCTCACTACTTTGGCAAGATCCATGCCTTTCAAGCCGGGAAATTTTTTCGCGGCGAGTACAGCAACATTCGCATCAATCTTGTCGCCGGCCATGATGCAACCTGCCTGTGCGCCTTTCTCGCGCAATACACGCGTTAGCTTTCTTGTATCGATGTCAGCAATCGCGACAACCTTGCCGCGTTGGAGGAATGTTTCCAGTGATTCGGTGGCGCGCCAGCTGGAGTGCAGCAGCGGCAAATCACGAATGATCAGGCCTGCGGCAAACACGGAATGCGATTCCATGTCTTCCGGATTTGTTCCGGTGTTGCCAATGTGGGGATACGTCAGTGTAACAATCTGACGACAGTAAGATGGGTCGGTCAATACTTCCTGATAGCCGGTCATGGCTGTGTTGAATACAACCTCACCGGTGGTGTTTCCTTTGGCGCCAACAGAACGACCGTGAAATACCGTACCGTCTTCAAGCGCCAGAACTGCAGATGCAGAGCTCATTAAGGTGCAGCCCCTCGTAAAAAAGTTTAGCAGGACACAGGCATGCGGAAAGCGGTGTAGGTACTACCTACCCCGTCAAGCAATAAAATCACCCGCGTGCTAAGGCGCGAAGTCTACGCGACCGTATGAAGCTGGTCTATCGAAATATGGAATTTTTGTTGCAAGAATTTTTAACGAACAGGCATTGACGTGAGTACGTTTAATCCGCAAGCACATCCTGCATTGAGTACATTCCCGGTGATTTTCCTACAATCCAGCGGGCAGCGTGCAGTGCGCCCTGCGCGAATGCCATGCGATCGCTGGCACGATGCGTCAGCTCAATGCGCTCGCCAATTCCCGCAAATGTGACTGTGTGGTCGCCGATAATGTCACCGCCACGGACCACTGAAAAACCGATGCTGCCGCGCTCGCGAGCGCCAGTGTCACCATAACGCTCGAAGACACCTTTTTCTTTCAGCGATACACCACGCCCCCTGGCAACCGATTCTCCCAGGCTAAGTGCCGTTCCAGACG
>DATAHE010000300.1:0-3269 GCA_036263355.1 Steroidobacteraceae bacterium
CCGTTCCCAATGCGCCGAATGCCATCTCCGCGGCCGGTGCAGCACCGGAACCTGCGGAAGAGCCGCCAGTAACATGGGCAAGATTCCATGGATTGCGTGTGGGACCAAAATAAGAAACATCACCAGTACAGCCTAATGCAAATTCATGCAGATTCAGTTTGCCGATAATGACTGCACCTGCTTCTTTCAATCGTCGTACTACCTCGGCATCTTCATCAGGAATGCGATCCTTGAACATGGGACTTGCGGCTGTAGTGCGGATGCCGGCTGTATCAATATTGTCTTTCAACGAAATCGGAATACCGTGCAACGGACCACGAAATTTTCCTGCTGCTGCTTCCGCATCCATCTGCTCCGCTGCTGCGAATGCCTCTTTCGCAGTAACAGTCACATAGCAATTGATCTTCGGGTTGTATAGCGCAATGCGATCGAGCAAGGCCTGCACTAGTTGCTTCGAAGTCACCGTTCCACTGTGAATCATTGCTGACACTTCACTCAGCGATTTGGCAGTCAACGGACTCCCGGCATCATTCGCGCCTGCAAGCGCCTTGCCGACGGCAGGCAATGCGGTAAAAAATATATCCGCCAGTACGGCACTACCAATCAGCTTGCTGAAGTTGCGTCGAGAAAGACTCATCGTGATCTCGCTTGTGAAATGTCATTGCGCCAACTGCCAGAGATCATGCTCAGCACGTAATCGAGATGTTCCGGGCAGTAATTCAAAAGTACTCACGACTATGACGGGCGCGAATGCGTAGCCCCCACGTCTGGCGATGACGCTAATTAAGATAAGAAGATTTTATGGAAGCAAGCGCGTGTCACGAAGAACTGCATCAATAACATTGAGCAAACCGATGCAGGCCAGAAGACACTAGCCTGATCGCTGACGCTTGTTGACTAAGGCGCGGTCAAATCAAAACGCGACACGGTCACTTCGCCGCCAAGTGATTCAGTAGCGTAGTTAAAGATACCGAAGCGATAACCCATGAAATATCGCCAGTCATTCTTCAACGTGAATCCAGATCCAAGCGAAGTAAAGTGAACACCATCGGTGCTATAAGAGAAATGCCCTTGACGATCTGAACCAGGACGAATGTCCACATTCACGCGAAGCCATACTTGCTTGCCAGAAATCGCTGCGCTTGCCTCTTCAGTACCAGTGCTAGTTGTATTCCATTTGTTATCCATGGCGAGATTACTGACCATGCCAACTTTAACCTTACCACCATCACGACGAACTCCAATCCACGCGGAAAAATCGCGGAACAGTGCAAGGCCAGCGCGATCGCCATCTTTCATACGTCGACAGTCCAGCTTGATCGTTGCGGTAGATGTGGGTCCTTGAATTCTGCGTGTGAGCGTATTACGCGCCGAATACAGATCATTAGTCACTGTTGCAGTCTGCAACTTCAAACCTTTGCCGACCGAGTACTTGTTTGTATCGGGATTGTGGTTCCACTCCCATTCAGGGCCGAGAACATGATCATTAAACAGATCAGAACCAATCATCGGTTTGATTGGTCGTGATGAATGTGGCAGATCGGGATAAGAATAATTCTTGCCCCAAGCGTTATCGACGGTTCGTAGCGTGGGCCAACCATCTTCCGTCCATTTGATCGGTGCAAGCGCGGGCATGCGGCCACCCGGAAAGGCATCCACAAAGGATGCGTAGTACCAATCACCATTCTGTGTCTGCACCAGCCCACCTTGATGCGGCACACCACCACCCTCAATTGGCCCTGGCAGATTCAACAATACTTGGCGCATCTCATAGGGGCCCCATGGACTGGTCGACCGCAGAACAAATTGACCATTGGCGGGACGCGTGGTCCAAATGTAGTAGTAGCCATTGCGTTTATAGAAACGTGAACCTTCAAGCACTTTGACTTCAGGCGGTGTCGTGAATACTTGTTGTGTACGCACTTCGCTAAAACCATCGGGCGATAGCTGCGCCACGCTTAGCTTGGTATTGCCATAGGCAACATACATGGTGTCGTCATCATCAATCAGCAATCCGGCATCGTAATAGCAATTGTTGATACGTGCGCGCTTGGTCCACTCACCATCCACTTTGCTTGCCGTGAACACATAGGTGCGATTGAACTCAATACAACCCAGCCAGTAAAACGTGTTGTTGCTCTTGCGAAAATTAAATGCCGATGCCCATATGCCTTTCACATAGGCACGTCCGTCTTTCAGATTGTAGCTATCAGAATCAAAATCCAGCGTGGGCACTGAATGCCCTGCGTACTCCCAGTTCACTAGATCGTAAGAACGGAGTATCGGCGCACCGGGTGAATAGTGCATGGTGGATGCGGAGTAGTAATAGACATCACCCACACGAATGATGTCGCCATCGGCAAAGTCCTGCCAGATGATGGGGTTGGTGTATTGTGGGTGTTGCTTTGCTTCGTCAGCCGATGCCGTTGCAATTGCGGTGAACGTGAGGAAAATCACAACGGCGAATTGAATCAAGAGCTGCATAGCATTTCCCGTCATATATCAGCGAACTTCGAGCGATGATCAGAAGGATCGGAGCAGCTTGAGAAAGGTTTTTCTCACACCCGCTTGAACACCAGCGAGGTATTCACACCACCGAATGCAAAGTTATTGTTCATCACGTATTCGCATTGCAGATTGCGGCCGCCATTCACGATGTAATCCAGATCGCCGCAACGTGGATCGATATTTTCAAGGTTCAATGTGGGTGCAAACCAGCCGTTATTCATCATTTCAATCGCCGCCCAGCTTTCGATGGCACCACAGGCACCGAGCGTGTGGCCAAGATGACCCTTGAGTGTGCTGATCGGCATGCGGTTACCAAACAGACGTGACGTCGCTTGCGACTCTGCAATGTCACCCTGCTCTGTCGATGTCGCGTGCGCATTTACGTAGCCAATTGCATCGGGCGAAAGGCCCGCGTCATCCAGCGCCATGCGCATTGCCGCTTCCATTGTGTGCGTGTTGGGATGTGTTAGATGGTCACCGTCGGAGTTACTCGCATAACCAACCAGCTCGGCATAAATCTTTGCACCACGTGCGAGAGCGTGGTCGTAATCTTCCAGTACCAATGTTCCTGCGCCTTCGCCAATTACCAGACCATCACGATCACGATCAAACGGCCGTGGTGTCGTCGTCGGTGCATCGTTGCGCAGGCTGGCAGCATAAAGCGTATCGAATACCGCCGCTTCACTGGCGCATAACTCTTCAGCACCACCCGCCACCATCATCGGAATCTTTCCGTACTTGATGGCTTCGTATGCATAGCC
>DATAHE010000301.1:0-6709 GCA_036263355.1 Steroidobacteraceae bacterium
CAGGGGCCAAGCGCGACGCGCCAATTTCAAGGGGATCGTTTTGAACCCGGGCATTGCCGAACAACTACTGCAACAGTCACCAGATGCGCTGATCCTCGCAAACAAGAAAGGCGAGATCATGTTCGCCAATGTTGCTGTCACAAATCTGTTTGGTTACCAACCTGAAGAGCTGGTAGGTCAGACCATGGAAGTGCTGATGCCCGGCCGATATCGCCGTGCACATGTTGGACATCGTGATGGCTACTCCGCGCAGCCAACCCAACGCGCCATGGGACATCGTGGTGTGCCGCTATTCGGTTTACATCGTGATGGTCATGAATTTCCGATCTGGGTCAGCTTGAGTCCCATCCAGGTCAGCGATGACTTATACGTTGCTGCCGCAGTACGTGACGTAACCGACTGGCACATCCTGACCGAGCAACTGCGTGATGCGAGCGACATTGCCAAAGCGGCTGCGCAAATGAAGAGCCGTTTTCTCGCCACCGCCAGTCATGATCTTCGTCAGCCATTGCAGGCTCTGCAATTGTTGAATGCCAGTCTCAATGCTGCACTTGAACGCAAGTTCAGTAAAACCGATTTGCTCGCCATCACCACCAGACAGCAACATGCCATTGAATCGATGACAGAGCTGCTGAATGCACTACTCGATATCAGTAAGCTGGAATCGGGCACAGTGCAGGTGAAAGTAGAACAAATCAATATGCCGCAGTTGATTCGTGATTTGCATGAACAACTGGAATCCATGGCCGAAGCGAAACATCTGACATTGCACATGGAGTCAGCCGATATCAGCATTCAGTCAGACCGTGTGTTGCTGCGTCAACTCGTTCAGAATCTGGCAACCAATGCCATCAAGTACACCGATGCAGGTGAAGTCAGTGTCAAGATTGTTACTGAGGTCAACGGCGCCACGATTGAAGTGATTGACACCGGTGTGGGGATTCCGCGTGATCAAGTCGCAAAGATATTCGATGCTTATTATCAACCGCCCAGTGCGCGTCCTGATCGGCCTGGTGTCGGACTGGGCCTTGCCATCGTTAAACAAATTTCAGAATTGCTTGGCTATGCCATCAATGTGGAGTCACAACCCGGTCGTGGCACCACCTTCCGTATCAGCATTCCGCTGGGTGCGATTTCGCAGGCATCTGGTACTGCCCCAGATGACAACATTGCCAGCACGCAAACCATTCATATACCGGGTGGCTATATTCTGGTGATCGAAGATGATCGCGCCGTACGCGAAGCGCTGACATTGTCGCTGGAACTCGAAGGCTTCATGGTGCTTAGCGCCGCTTCGCAACAATCAGCCATCACGGTGTTTACCGAACATGCAAAGCAAATTGTCGCAGTGGTCAGCGACTATCATGTGGATGCGCAACATACCGGTATTGATATTGTGAAGACCTTGCGCGCCATTTCACCCGATCTATTGCCAGCAGTATTCCTGACCGGCGATACATCGCTTGCCCTGCGCGCACAACAGGATCTCGCGGATTCACGCTTGCTGAGCAAGCCCGTAAATGTAATGAAGTTGATACAGGCGCTGGCCGAGCTATTGAATAAATAAAGTTGTTACCTTTAACAACAAAAATACGGTATTCATACGCGCCTATGAATTACCGACGACTTGGCAAAACTGGTTTCAACATCTCCGAAATCTCACTGGGCACCTGGCAAGTAGGTGGTCGTTGGGGCGATCCCTTCAACGATGCCAGCGCAGAACGCATTATCGAAACCGCAATTGATGCGGGCGTAAACTTCATTGACACCGCCGATGTGTATAGCGACCGTATGAGCGAAGCCGCAGTCGGTCGCGTGGTGAAACGCTATCAGTCACGCGGCAAGAGAATTTACGTGGCGACCAAGTGCGGGCGATTCATCAATCCGCACACCGATGCCAACTACACCACGGCAGCGCTGCGCAATTACGTGGAAACCAGCCTGAAGAATTCAGGACTGGAAGCGCTGGACCTGATTCAACTGCACTGTCCGCCCACCGCCGCCTACAGTCGGCCAGAAATTTTCTCCTTGTTCGATGATCTGAAGAAGGAAGGCAAGATCCTGAACCTGGGTGTATCGGTTGAAACCATTGACGAAGCATTGAAGGCCATTCAATACAGCAACGTCACGACAATTCAGATTATCTTCAACATGTTCCGCATGCGCCCCGCCGATGTGTTCTTCGGTGAAGCAAGCAAGAAAGATGTTGGCATCATTGTGCGCGTGCCTTTGGCCAGCGGACTGTTAAGCGGCAAGTATTCAAAGGCTACTCAATTCGGTAAAGACGACCATCGCACCTTTAATCGTGATGGCGCTGCCTTTGATAAAGGCGAAACCTTTTCCGGCGTTGATTACGACACGGGACTGAAAGCAGTTGAAGCGCTGAAAGCGATATTTCCTGCGGGTACCGATCTGGCAGCAATGGCCTTGCGCTGGGTGCTGATGTTCCCCGAAGTCTCTACGGTGATTCCGGGCGCCTCACGCGTTGAGCAAGTTGCACCTAATCTCGCCGCGGCCAATGTGCGTACACTGACAAAAGAAGAGATGGCTGGCGTTAAAGGCGTTTACGATAAGCATATCAAGCCACTGGTTCATCACCTCTGGTGAGGCGACCAGATCACAGCGTACGTGCTTGCCCTTATGATGCGTAACAGCTGCGTATGCTCTTTTGCAGGATTTGAACCTACCATGAGTCACAACTTCAAACCTGCGGTTCTTTCATGGATACTTCACTGCCCTCGATACAATTTGATCCGGAACTGATTAGTCGCTACGACATCAACGGCCCGCGCTACACATCGTATCCAACGGCAGTCCAGTTTCATCCCAACTTCGCTGCAGAGCATTACCGCAACGCCGCCACGAAGAGCAATACCGAAGGTGGTCCGTTATCCATTTATATCCATGTTCCATTCTGCACTAGCCCATGCTTCTATTGCGGCTGCAGTCGCATCATCACACGCGATCATTTAAAAGCAGATGCGTATCTACAACATCTCTACAAAGAAATTGAATTGCAATCATCACTGTTTGATCGTTTGCGTCAGGTAAGACAGTTGCATTTCGGTGGCGGCACGCCCACATTCCTCGACACCGAGCAATTCCAATCGTTGATGAATAAACTGCAGAAGCATTTCACGATGGTGTGTGATGGCTCGCATGAATATTCGATTGAAATCGATCCACGAACTTTGACCCCAGACATGATTCCGCAATTAGCCGCGATGGGCTTCAATCGCGTCAGCCTGGGTGTGCAGGATTTTGATCATGATGTTCAAGTGGCAGTGAATCGCGTGCAATCGGTTGAGCAGACATTGAACGCCATCGTTACTGCTCACGAATATGGATTCAAATCGGTCAATGTTGATTTGATCTACGGCCTGCCAAAACAGACACCGGAAAAGTTTGCGAAGACGCTGGAGTTGATTGTCGACGCCCAGCCGGAACGCGTCGCGTTATATGGTTACGCGCATATGCCGCATTTGTTCAAGGCGCAGCGCCGCATCCATGATGCCGATCTGCCTGATCCTGCGACCCGACTCGCGCTGCTGCAACTCTCCGTCAATACGTTGACCAATGCAGGTTATGTGTACATCGGCATGGATCACTTCGCACGAAGTGATGATGAACTGGTGCAAGCCCAACGCAACGGAACGCTGCATCGCAACTTTCAGGGCTATTCCACTCGTGCCGATTGCGACCTAATCGCGCTCGGTGTTAGTTCTATTAGCAAGGTTGGAAACGTGTATTCGCAAAACACCAAATCGCTGATTGAGTATTACGCTTCGCTGGATCAATCCTCCCTCCCAATCCAGCGTGGCGTAGTACTTGATCGCGATGATGAAATTCGTCGCACAGTTATTCAGGGCATCATGTGTCAGGGTTATCTCGATTTCAAACGGCTTTCGGCCGAGTTACATATCGACTTCAACTGGTACTTTCTGCACGAGATACTGGACTTGCGAGCACTACAACGCGATGGATTGATTGAACTGGACGATGATTCGTTGCGAGTCACATCCAAAGGCCGTTTACTGCTTCGCCATGTAGCGATGGTGTTTGATGCGTATCTGAAGCACGCATCACGACAGCAGTTTTCCAAGGCGGTTTAACGGTATATCACTTGAATATTGTTATTACCAACTGGAGCCTTGGGTATTTCTTCATCTTGTGAAACGTGCTAACTCAGGCATCGCAATAGAGGGTCAGCAGCTTGCACGCGGGATTCGGCGTCAAGACTGCCCGATGCGATTGAGCTCCCCGTACACTTCGTGGTATCGGTGCATCGGCGTTCGGACCCTCAGTTTAAAAAGGCCGTCGGTATAATGATCCAGTTGTTCTTGATCCTGCTGGCCATATTCTGGTGTGGATAAGGTTTCGCGCTTGAACTTTGAAGGTCTACATGACTAATAGCCATTTCCAGAATGGATTTATTTCTTACTTAATTGCAGCAACGTGTGCGTTCCTGGCTACATTTTTTATTGCATCTCGCATCATTGCCAGACGCCAATCTGTTTCTAATTTCACCCGGATAAGTCGAGCATTGATCGCCGGAGGTTTCGTCATTGGCTCCGTCACGCACCTTGAGAACTGGTTGCGAGCTGGGTTGGTTCCAGCCCCTGATCAGCCCTTTGCTTTCAACCTGTTCTGGAGTTCGCTCTTATTTGTCGATCCGTTAATCGCACTATCTATAATTCTCTGGTTTCGACCAGGCATTGTTCTGGCCATTATCATCATGATTGCGGACTTGACTATTAATATGATGGTATTACTGCAAAATCGATTTTCAATCTCGACCGGGTGGCCGTTCTATTCTCAATGCATATTTTTTGTTTTCATCAACGTCGTCATGCGTCGCTGCTGGAATGAATCGGCCACAAAACCCCGAGCAATCTAGCAGGACAACGCAGCCTGCTCGATTGAATCAAATTACGGCTTCACGAACCTCAATGTAAAGCGGTCGCTCTCGCCAATCGCAGCATACTTGTCATGATCAACATCTTTCTCGGCGAAGTTAGGCGGTAGCGTCCATACACCCTTTGGATAATCCTTGGTGTCTTTTGCATTGTTATTGACGTCACTGCTGGCTACCAGTTTAAAACCAGCTTTCTCCGCCAGCTCGATCACATATTTCTCTGGCAGATAACCCGTATTCAATACTTCATCAACAGTCTTACCGGCTGGCGCACGATGATCCACTACGCCGAGTACGCCGCCTTTTTTCAGAACCTTGAAAGCAGCAGCAAACAATTTGTCATCAACATGACTCATGGTGAAGTTATGGACATTGCGGAATGTCAGGAAAAAGTCGGCCGAGCCATCAGGACCAAAGTTGGGATCTTTGAAAGCAAACTCGCGTATCTCTGCTTTATCGAACTGGGCCGGGCGCGAGGTGATGCGTTCTTTCTGACCGACGTCCTCACGATCCGACTTTATATTCGCGCCGATATAGTGGCCCTTGTCGCGGAGATACGGCGCTAGAATTTCTGCATACCACAACTTTCCACCTGGCATCAGTTCAATGACGGTGGAATCCGGCTTCACACCAAAGAACGTTAACGTCTGCAATGGATGTCGATATTGATCACGAGCACGATTTTCTGGCAGGCGCCACTCGCCGTTGATGCTCCCTTCCAATTGCTTCGGGATTTTCACGTCCGCTTTATCGGCAGCGAACGATGATGAAACGACACACAACAATGACATTGCCAAAAAACGGAATATATTCTTCATGATGAGTTCTCAGGTTCTAGTGAGATTGGTAGCTAACCATACTGGAGTTGATTTGAACGCCGGCGTCTTGCTGCGTGGATCAACATCCGTACCAATCAGGACATTGGCTTCAGGAAAATATGCCATCACGCTACCACGGGCAAGATTAAATTCGCGTACTGTTACATCTAACATACGACCATGCGCAGATTCGAATGATGCCTTGCCTTCATTACTCAATCCGTGCTCTTTCATATCATCCTTGTTCATCATCACCGTCCAGCGATCCGCATCATCGCGATAGCTGTCCGTGCGCTCGTAGACAATGGTATTGAACTGGCCTTCGCTGCGTACCGTCGTCAGCATCAGTGCCGCTGTGCGCTGTGGCGTTGCGCGCGTAATAAAATGCACCTTGCCGTCAATGGTATTGAACTTGCGTTCATGCAGAATACGTCCGCGCACGTGAAACTCCTTCTTCGCCACTTCAATATCCTGCAACTGCTCCATGCCCGGAACAATGGCAGCAATGGCTTCGCGTATCTTACTGTGCTGCTGGAAAGCATTGAAATCAACCGGACAATCAGGCAGCAATCGTTTGGCGATCTCCGCAAGAATAGTCACTTCCGGCCTTACATTAGCAAGACGATGAATGCCGCCGTCACTCAGGCGCACATAATTGAACATCGATTCCTGCGTGGTAGGCTGCCATTCTTCATCTCGCGCCGTGACTGGCAGCACCATTGATTCGCCATTATCAATGCCGTGAACATGTCCTTGATTTAGCGTCGTCGTTAGAAACAGCTTGAAACCAATCTTGTCCAGCGCCTCCATGCTCCACTTCGAATTCGGACTGGCTGCATACAAGTTACCGCCCATGATTACTGCGGTATCCACATCACCACGATACGCAGCCTGCATCGCGGCCATGGTGTCATAGCCTTTGTCATGAGACAGCTGCAAACCAAAATGTTGTTCCATGCGCTGCATCACTTCGCTC
>DATAHE010000302.1:0-8435 GCA_036263355.1 Steroidobacteraceae bacterium
ATAGTCCCACTTTAATCCTTCGCTATTGAACTTCGTTCCGATCGACGTCTTGCCAGCGGAGCCGGGATCAATCAGTGCTACGTTGGAATTCAATCCGAAATCTGCGGCGGCAGAATCCTGCGCACCCAGTGCAAGCAGCGAGATGCGGTTGTAATCGTTCGCCGTCAGTGTGTACTTCAGTTGCCAGTCACGAGAGCGTGGGTAATGATCGAAACTGACATCGTCCAGACCAGTCTGATCTTTCTTGTCGAGCAGCGGCAGTACCAGATGAATCATGCTTTCGCGATAGGAAACATAAAACGCCTGTTTAGCTGAGATACGACCTTCGGTCAGCACACTGGCCAGCAGAAAGCTACTCTCTAACGTAGTGCGCAACGGTTGATTGCGCGGTTCGCGTAGCGTGATATCAAACACCGCACCGGTTGCGTCACCATAATTTGCGCCGAACGCAGCAGCACGTACGCCAAAATCACGGATCAGATTTTCATTGAAAATGCTGTAGCCCAATATCGAATGAAAAATAAATGACGCAGGTAATGAATCGATCAAGAACGTGTTGTCATCCGGGCCGGAGCCGCGAACTGCAGGCAGGCTGATGGCTTCGTTTGTCTGCACGATACCCGGCAAGCTGAACACGGCTTGCAGCGGATCGCCCATCATCGCGGGCACCATGCTCAACTTCTTTGTTTGTTCTGTCTGCTCGGTCTCGTCAGGTTTTTTTACACCGGTAACTACAACGGTATCCATGCTGCCATCGATATCCGCTGTAGCATCAACAACTGCGTTAACGCCAGCCATGGCATTGACAGCAATCAGTGCGGT
The DNA here is from genome assembly GCA_036263355.1 of Steroidobacteraceae bacterium. Taxonomy (GTDB): domain Bacteria; phylum Pseudomonadota; class Gammaproteobacteria; order Steroidobacterales; family Steroidobacteraceae; genus CAILZL01. The sequence goes on from DATAHE010000302.1 coordinate 823, forward strand.
GCTGGATGTCAAGAGTATGGAAAGAAATGGAAGACGTGCCTTCATTCATCGCTCCGGTCAATAGGTGAGATTAATGTGCACACTCTGGCATGTGAAACTTTAGCGAAGCTTAACTGCGCGCCATCGCAACGTGTTCAGCGGAGTTTGTACTGCTAATGCGTAATGTAAAACAGCAGCCGCATCTGTTTGGTCCCTCTGTCAGTTCTACGGTGCCACCTAGCAGATGCGCAGCCTGAGTGACGATGGCTAGGCCGAGGCCGGTGCCACTCGAGTCATGACCGCTGCCGCGAAAGAATCGTTCAAACACCTTCTGACGGTTTTCAATTGCAATGCCCGGACCATCATCAGTCACCGATAGAGCAAGCCCTGCGTTATCCTGTTGCAAATCAACAGTGATACGGCCACCTTCGCGACCATAACGAATTGCATTGTCAATCAGGTTATTGATCACAGACTGAAACGCAGGAACGGAGACATTCAACCTTAGTTGATCCGGTGCTTCTAATACTAGTTCAATGCCACGCGCTGAGGCAGCTGGAGCGAAGTCCGCAAGCATCTGACGCAGCAACTGCGCTAGATCAACCTCGGATGTTTCCGTCACAACTTGTGCATCCAGTCGTGCCAGCATCAGCAGTTGGTGTACCAGATGCGATGCGCGTTGTAGCGAGGCGTGCAACGCAGCGGCAGATTCATGTTTATCTGCATCGTTGCTTGCTTTTGACAACGCATGTGCCTGAACAGAAATGACCGCCATGGGCGTGCGCAACTCGTGAGCAGCATCATGTACAAAGGCGCGTTCGCGATGAATGGTTGCTTTGAGCTTGGCAAGCAGGTCATCCAGCGCCGTAATGAGCGGCTTTATCTCGGTATATTGCGAATGGACACCAATTGGGGATAAATCATTGACTGATCGTGCGGCAATGCGTTCTGACATTTTCCTTAACGGACGCAAGCCCGTCGAGACCGCAAGCCATACAGGCAGCAACGCGATGGGCAAGGAGAGAAACACATCCAGCGTAATTTCGCCGCTGATCATTTTCAACAGGAACAAGCTGCCCAGTCGCGACTGTCCTGTTACGACGGTCCATGTCGGCGTTATTAATGTTGCAACCTGGTACCAGGTGTCATGAACCTGCTGTCGACTTTGATTGCCTGCGTGTTCGGTGAGTTGCGAAGCCTGTTCGCTGGAGAGATAGACAGTGTGATGGCGCGCATTCATCACCTTGAAAATGAAACTGCCACTGACACCAGCGCGTTGTCGGCTGGTTTCGATCATGTGATCAACGCCTGAGGCAATGGTCGCGGCACTTTGATCATCAGTGGCCTTGTCAAGCGCATCAATGATCTGTTGATTGAAATCAGTTAGCGCAGGGTTCTCATGACTCTCCTGCCAGCGTGCGAGACTGTATTCGAACGCCATCAGGAAAAGCCATATCAGTACAATGGCAAACACCACCGCAAGCATCACGCGTCGCGTGAGTGTGGGCTGAAGCAGTTTATTCATGATGCGAGCATGTAGCCGACGCCACGCAGCGTGCGAATGCGCTCTGCACCGATCTTACGACGCAAGTTGGAGATGTGCACTTCGAGTGCGCCAAAGTCGAGCCCATCGCCCATCGGTTCCAGTCGTTGTGCCAGTGTTCCTTTCGGGATGTAGGCTCCTGTATCGCGGGCCAGTTCCACCAGTAAGTTGAATTCGCGAGGAGACAACTCCAGCGTTGTGCCATTCAAGCGAGCGATAAAGCGGTGTGGTTCAATTTGCAGATCCCCTATGGTCCAGATTTCACTGGCACGTTGTGCTGAGCGACGCACTACGGCACGAACGCGTGATAGTAACTCCGCAGTGTCGAATGGTTTTACGACAAAGTCATCTGCGCCGCCATCGAGACCCATTAGTTTGTCTTCAATAGCGGAACGCGCTGTCATGATAATGATGGGAATGGTCACGTTGGCTTGACGCCAGCGTTTCAATAATTCGAACCCAGTGCCATCGGGCAATGAAAGATCAAGCAATATGCAATCGCAGGTTTCGCCAAAAAAATTAAGTGGGGCATCTGCGGTGCGGCGCAACCACTGGCAACTGATGTCTTCGGCATTCAATGCTTTTAACAAGCCACGCCCCAAGTCCAGATCGTCTTCAATCATCAGAATATGCATGCCGGGATTATCGCGTCTGAACCTTAAGACTGACTGAAGATCAATGCGGCGGCCTGCACTTACTTGAATCGCCAGCGGTCTGACAGTCGTATCAATACCTTGTCGGAATAGTTGCGACGTCCGGTACTGCCGTTATAGCGTGCCAATGCCTTGGTGTAATTGCCGTTCTCGCGTTCAAGGTAGTACTTGAGGATGGTGCAGCCGATGTGAATGTTGTGCGGAATCTTCACCAGCTGCGAATTCTCCATGCCCAGTTTGCGCGGCCAGAATGGCATGACTTGCATCAGTCCTACAGCACCTGCAGAAGAAACCGCCCAGCGATTGAATTGGCTTTCCACATCAATCACCGCCATGACCAGCGGTGCAGGCAGACGCTGGCGTTTCGCTTCGCATTGCACATGCTCAAGGATCTCGCGACGCTCATCAGGATCTTTCACCAGTCGCTTCAGTTTGGGCTCCATGGCGGTGAACCACACTTCGCGATCAAAGCGGTCTTCGAAGCATTCGCCTTCGGCCAATGCCCTGCGAATTAATGGCTCAAGCGCTGGATCGACTTGATGGTCGGCCCAGGCATTGTCCGACAGTGTGGCGACCAGCATCAACACCAGCCACAAGCCCCACTTGCTTGCGTAACGAACCGGTACAGCTGGGGTGGTGGTGGGAATGTGCATCCCTGTATGATCCGCACCCGGGCACGTTTTAGTCAAATCCGGCGGTTACAAATTACATGAATATTGACTCGGACTCACAGATGACACCCAGTCCCTCAGACCCCGATGGTCCGGAATCGCGGCCGGGCAGGGGCGTGTATCTGTTACCCAATTTAATCACCACGGCGTCGTTGTTCTCGGGTTTCTACGCCATTGTGGCAGCGATCGATGGGCACTTCTCGCGGGCAGCAGCGGCAATCTTCGTAGCGATGATCTGTGATGGGCTGGATGGTCGTATTGCGCGCTGGACCAATACGCAAAGCGCGTTTGGCAAGGAATACGACAGCCTGTCTGACATGGTTTCGTTCGGTTTAACGCCATCGATTGTGGTTTATCAATGGGGCGTGGAGCGCATTGCCGAATACGGCAAGCTGTGGGGACGTTTCGGCTGGCTGGCGTCATTCTTCTTTGCAGTTTGCGCCGCGTTGCGACTGGCGCGTTTTAATATACGAGAGGCCAAGGACAAGCGTTTCTTTGAAGGCTTGCCCAGTCCGTCGGCTGCGGGTTGCGTCGCAGGCACTATCTGGGTGTTAAGCGAATATGAGGTCACTGGTTTGCCAAAACTGATTCTGTCGTTTGTCGTTACGGCGACGATGGGTGCGTTGATGGTCAGCAAGTTCTCTTACTGGAGTGGCAAGGATTTGAACCTGCGTGGCAAGGTGCCATGGGCTTCGCTGGCCTTGGTGCCACTGGGCTACATGTTCTTTGTGGCCTATGGTCCTGCGGAAACATTGCTCACTGCCTTTGGTACTTACGCTGCCTCAGCGCCATTGCTCTGGGTGTGGCGCCGTCTGCGACGCAAGCGTCGTGACGCCACTGCGTAAGGACGATGTGAGTATGGATTCGCGCCGACTGCAAATATTACGCAGCATGGATATTGACGTGTGGCAGCGTCGCGAGTTGGCGCGTCCAGCGGAAGTCGCTCTCACAGAGCATCGCAGCGCCGTCGTCGAAGTTGTAGCGAAGCAGCCTGAGCCCACACTTGCTTCTGTGCCTTTGCAGCGCGTTTCGGACGTAATAAAACCTCCGGTCAACAATATTTTCCCCGAGAACACATTGCCTTCCTTGGAAACATGGACCGATGTTGAACAGGCGGTTCGCAATTGCACTCGCTGCACATTGCATACATCACGCACGCAAACTGTCTTTGGCGTCGGTGATCGCGATGCGAAGTGGATGGTGGTGGGCGAAGCGCCTGGTGCGGAGGAAGATCGCAAGGGTGAGCCCTTTGTCGGTCGTGCCGGACAGTTGTTGAACGCCATGCTGCTAGCTATAGGTTTGCAACGCGAACAAGTATTCATCGCCAATATTCTTAAATGTAGACCACCCAATAATCGCGATCCGAATCCAGAAGAAGTTAACTGCTGTATGCCGTATTTGCAGCGACAGATCGAACTCGTTAATCCACGCCTGATTTTGTGTGTGGGACGTATTGCTGCACAAAACCTGCTTGCGACAGATGAACCTATCGGCAAACTGCGCGGTACGGTTCATCATCTCGGCGTGCAACGCAGGCCGGTTGTGGTTACCTATCACCCCGCCTATCTGTTACGCAGCCCGAATGAGAAGCGCAAATCATGGACTGATCTGCAGCTTGCCATGCAAGTATTCGAGTCTACCCAGTAAGCGGCTGTATGAACGCAAAACTGGAAACACCACTGGTAGAGAATGTGCGGTTGCGCGTGATGAGCATACCGGACGTTCCACATGTGATTGAGATCGAGCGTGATTCATATCCTTTTCCGTGGAGCGAAGGCATCTTCCGTGATTGTATTCGCGTGGGCTATTTCTGCCGTGTTGTCGAACTGCGTGGTGTGGTATCGGGCTATGGTGTGATGTCCTTTGGCGCAGGTGAAGCGCATATCCTCAATCTCTGCATTCATCGTGAGCTTCGTGATCAGGGCGTAGGACGCATGTTGCTGCAACATCTGTTAAGCGCTGCACGTCATGCTGGAATGTTTGATGCCTTTCTCGAAGTCCGTCCGTCCAATCATGGTGCGATCAAACTCTACGAATCGCTGGGCTTTGTCAGAATTGGTGTGCGCAAGGGTTATTACCAGGCCAGCCCCGGCCGTGAAGATGCGCTGGTCTACAAAATGGCCATCAAATCCGTCAACGAAGTTTGCTAGCCTCGGGATGCCTGTTAGGATAACGACCGGTAGATCGAGAGCGCAGATCGACAGCATTGGGGACATTGCGGGGCATGACATGACGGGCGCGATAAGAAAAATTCTAATAACAGGCATTTTGTTCGGCGTTGCGATGCTTCAGGTATCCAGCGTTGGTGCTCAGGTTGCACAAAAGAAAATGATGCTGCCGCCAATGAACGCCAGCGTCGATCCTGACGTTTATCCATTCCCTGCACTCAAGAACGCTGTACAGGGAAGAGTACTGCTGGAGTTTACGATCACGCGCAGAGGCAAAATCGATGATGTAACCGTTGTCGATTCGGAACCGCAGGGGATGTTCGATACAGCAGCAAAGAAGACACTGGGTGCAATCAAGTTCACTCCACCGAAAGACTGGGAAGACACGGGCGGCGCACTGCATCGTTTTACAATGAGTGTTGTTTTCAAGTTGACCCGATGTCCCACCACGCCATGTGTTGTCCCACAACCTCACGATACCGCCGATGATTTTCTCATCATCACGGCTGCGCCGAAGGGCTAGCACAAGGTTGCTGCGGATCTGAAGGCCGCAGCGCCGCAACTTCTGCAATAAGGTGGGGCGCGTTTAAATCCGTTACAATGGCGCGCTAACCGATACCTCTTTGCTCTGCCTTTTCCACGGATATTCCATGTCTCAGCTGCAGGACGAAATTTCTCGTCGCCGTACTTTTGCGATCATTTCCCATCCCGATGCGGGCAAGACCACGCTCACGGAAAAGCTGTTGCTGTTCGGCGGTGCGATTCAGCTCGCAGGAACCGTGAAAGGCCGCAAGGCCGCGCGTCATGCGACATCGGACTGGATGGCGCTGGAACAACAGCGTGGTATCTCCGTCACTTCATCCGTAATGCAGTTTCCTTACATGGATCGTATGGTGAATTTGCTCGATACCCCTGGACACGAAGACTTCTCCGAAGATACCTATCGAACACTGACTGCAGTTGACTCTGCGTTGATGGTGATCGACTGTGCAAAGGGTGTGGAAGACCGCACTATCAAATTGATGGAAGTGTGCCGTTTGCGTGATACACCCATCATGACCTTCATCAACAAGCTGGATCGTGAAGGACGCGAACCGATTACCTTGCTGGATGAAATTGAGCAGGTACTGAAAATCAAATGCGCGCCAATTACCTGGCCTATCGGCATGGGCAGTGCACTCAAGGGCATCTATCATTTGCTGGAAGACCGCATCTATGTTTACCAGGAAGCTGAGAAAGGCCGTGTAGGGTCAATGCAAATTATCAATGGGCTGAATAGCGACGCAGCACGCGAATTCCTTGGCGATGATCTGCAAATGTATCGTGATGAAGTGGAGCTAGTACGCGGTGCAACTCCGACGTTTTCGTTGCAAGAATATCTAGATGCTAAGCAGACGCCGGTCTTCTTTGGTTCTGCAATTAATAACTTTGGCGTGACTGAGTTGCTGAAGTCATTTGTTGAATACGCGCCGTCGCCGCTGCCTCGTAGCACCACTGGCAGAGATGTCGAACCGAAGGAAGAAAAGCTCGCAGGCTTTGTATTCAAGATCCAGGCAAACATGGACCCCGGACATCGTGATCGCATCGCATTCATGCGTATCTGCTCGGGTAAATACAGCAAGGGCATGCGCATGTTTCATGTGCGACTGAAGAAGGAAATGCGTATTAATGACGCGCTGACATTCCTAGCAGCGGATCGTCAGCATACTGAAGAGGCATTCGCGGGCGATATTCTCGGTTTGCACAATCATGGCACCATTAACATTGGCGACACCTTCACGGAAGGTGAGTCTTTGATGTTTACTGGTATTCCGAACTTCGCACCGGAGTTGTTCCGTCGCGTGGTGCTGCGCGATCCACTTCGTATGAAAGCACTACAGAAGGGGCTCGATCAGTTATGCGAAGAGGGCGCGACGCAGTTGTTTCGGCCCATGCGTAATAACGATTTGATATTGGGTGCAGTAGGCCAGTTGCAGTTCGAAGTAGTGGCATTCCGGTTGCAGGATGAATACGGCGTGCAATGCACCTTTGACAACATCAATGTATTCACTGCACGCTGGGTGTATTCCGGCAAGAGTGGTGATGAACGCAAGCTGGAAGAGTTTCGTACCAAAGCCTATGACAACATTGCCGTGGATCATTCTGGCGCGCTGGTGTATCTCGCTCCCTCACGCGTTAACTTGGGCTTGACGTTGGAGCGCTGGCCGGATCTGCGGTTCAACGAAACGCGCGAGCATCTGGCGCAGATGCAATGAGTGTCTGTTGAACTTCAATGCGTAGTGAAGGAGACATGATGAATACTGTTGAGTTGCGTCATTCATCGGGTGCCACGGCGCTGGTTCATATTCATGGCGCACATATCACATCATGGAAGACGTCGGATGGCGTGGAGCGCCTGTTTCTCAGCAAGCGTGCGGAATTCAAGGCTGGCGCGGCAGTACGCGGCGGTGTACCGATTATCTTTCCACAATTCGCAGCGTTGGGTTCATTGCCAAAACATGGCTTTGCGCGCATGTCAACCTGGTATTTAATAGACAACACCTCGTTGGATACGGTTACTTTTGAGCTGAAGGATTCAGCAGAAACCAGAGCAATATGG
>DATAHE010000303.1:0-5581 GCA_036263355.1 Steroidobacteraceae bacterium
CGACTTGCTGGCATGCGTCATTTGATGGACGCTGCAGCGCAATCTTTGCCAATACATGCTGATTACATTGCGAGAAACTGCAGGGCTGAATTATGAATCACTCTAAGATTAGACGACTATCTGGCGTAGCCAACTTAGCGGCAGTCGCTGCGCTATGGGGATTCGCCGCGCATGCTGATAGCGGCAGTTCATTAACAAAGCAGTCGACCATGGCGCACGGTGAGGTGTCGGTAGCACCAGAGTCCGCACTGCAAGACGGACGATTGATTGTCAGAGTTGCGATACTGAATCGGGATAAGACTGAGGTACCGTTTAACTTGGAATCTGTCCAGCTGTCTACCGCAAATGGGAAAGCCGTGCCCATTTTGTCTGTTGATCAGCTCACGCGTGAGGTTGTGAAAGCAGTGATTGCGGATCATCGTTCCGCGATTCGCTCAACAGATCATCAACAGAATAACTATGCAATGAACGATAACGCTGCTATACGTGACAGTTCTGGGTCCATTGTGTCGGGGAACTATGGTGGTACGGCAGTTGGCGCCAATTCATATGAGAACATGGCAGAGATAAAGTCTTTGCCAGAGCCAGTCATTGCCGAAATCAATGCTCAGGTGGTGGGGCTGAAAGCCGGGTTGCTACAATCAAAAAATGTCGCGCCCGGCCAGGTCGTTGCTGGACAGATTGTGACTGACAAATTGCGACTGGGACGGAAGGACCCAAGAGTATTGAAAATGACCGTTATATTTAATCAAGAGCAGCATGAGTTTCTGTTGGACGTACCAGCAGAGAAAAAGTGAGAAGGGGGAACAATGATTACATCTATCAAGCAGCGACTTGTTTCAATATGCCAGACCAGATGGCTAATCTTGCCGGGTGCGCTGTTGAGCGTATTCGCATTCGCTGCGTCGAATCCGTTGCCAACGCTTGAGCATACCAATGGTCGCTACGCCCTGATGGTCGATGGCGCGCCCTTTTTCATGCTGGGTGCCCAGGCGAATAACTCCAGTAATTATCCGGCAGCGTTGCCGAAGGTTTGGCAGGCCATTGAACAGTTGCATGCCAACACACTGGAGATTCCCGTTGCGTGGGAACAGATTGAGCCAGTTGAAGGCAAGTTTGATTTTTCATGGGTTGATGAACTGGTAAAGCAGGCACGTGAGCATCATGCACGACTCGTGTTGCTGTGGTTTGGAACATGGAAGAACAATAACCCGGGATATACACCGCAATGGGTAAAGCTGGATAACAAGCGCTTTCCACGGGTGATCACCGCGAAGGGTGAGACGCGTAATTCCTTATCACCGCATTTCGATTCAACGCTGCAGGCTGATCGTAAAGCTTTTGTGCAGTTGATGCGTCATCTCAAAGAGATTGATCAGCAGCACACCGTGATCATGGTGCAAGTTGAAAATGAAACCGGTACCTACAGCAGTGTTCGTGATTACTCTGACACCGCGCAGAAACTATTTGCTGCCAAGGTGCCAGATGCCGTGCTGAAGGCGATGCACAAGCAGCCCGGTACATGGAGTGAAGTGTTTGGCAAAGATGCAGACGAGTTCTTCTATGCATGGAGCATGGCGCGCTACGTGCAGCAGGTAGCTGAAGCAGGCAAGAAAGAATATGCCTTGCCCATGTATGTGAATGTGGCATTGCGCGATCCCTTCAAGTATCAGGACCCAATGACGTACTCAAGCGGTGGTCCGACATGGAATGTGCTGGATATATGGAAGGCCGGTGCACCCGTCATTAATGTTATTGCTCCCGATATTTATGACAGTGGCTATGCCTTTTATACGCGTACGCTTGAACAGTATTCACGACCAGATAACGCATTGTATGTGCCCGAATCTGGTAACAAGCCTGAGTATGCACGCTATTTCTACGAAGTGATGGGCAGAGGTGGCATTGGCTTCTCACCCTTTGGCCTTGATTACACGGGGTATGCGAACTTCCCACTGGGTGCTGCAAAAGTAGATTCAGAGTTGGTGGACTTGTTTGCGCATAACTACAAACTGGTTGAACCCATGATGCGCGAACTCGCTGCGCTTTCGTATGCTGGCAAGATATGGGGTGCATCAGAGCCAACCGATGTTCACAAGCAAACGTTGATGCTTACCAATCAATGGCAGGCAGAGATCAGCTATGGACGTGACCCGTTTGGTCGACCCGAACCAAAAGGGAATTCATCACCCATGGGCGGAGCCATGATTGCTGAAGTGGGCAAAGATGAGTATCTGGTGTTTGGATATAAGTCGAGAGTGGAATTCTGGCATCCTGTATTTAAATCACGAGTGGTCTTCGCCCGTGTTGAAGAAGGTCACTACGAAAATGGCAAATGGATATTCGAACGCGTTTGGAATGGTGATCAGACCGATTGGGGTCTGAACTTTACGTCGCAGCCAGAAGTTCTGCGTGTGAAGCTCGCGGCATACTGAATACACACATCAAACAACTGACGGGGGAGAACATGTTAAAGCTACGAGTTGCAGGCGCAATCGTGTGCGCGATGGCGATGTGTGCGCGCGCGGAAGTGGCGCCATATGAGAAGGTCGCTGATGGCGTTATCGTAACGCCCACAAAAGCGGAGGCGTCGCGTGTCAAGTTGCAAGTTGTATCCGAAAATATTATTCGTGTTACCGCGCTACCCGACGCTGCGACTAAACCTGCCACTAGTCTGATTGTAGTGGCAAAGCCAAGTGAGAATAAGTTCTCCGTTACTTCGCTCGATAATAGAGTTGAGCTGAAGACAACGGCGGTGACCGCAACGATTTCACTTGAAACTGGCGCAGTACAGTTTGCTGACGCCAAGGGCAACGCTGTTCTCAAAGAAGAGAACCGCAACTTCAGCAAATATTCCAGCGACGGTCATCACTACTATGGCATTCAACAGCAGTTCAATCGTGCTACGGATGAGGGCTTCTATGGATTGGGGCAACATCAGAATGCGCAGATGAATTACAACGGCGAAGATGTGCAACTGTTGCAGCACAACATGGATGTTGCCATCCCGTTCGTGGTATCAACACGTAACTACGGCGTGCTATGGGATAACAATTCCATCACCCGTTTTGGTAACCCGAAACCTTATGCGCCGGTGTCGCGTGACTTGAAGGTCATGGATGCGTCAGGCAAGCCGGGTGGATTTACTGCAAGCTACTATGTCAACGGCAAGTTGCTGAAGACTCGCGTCGAGAAAGACATCAACTATCAGTTCTCCAAAGACTTTGTAAATCGCCCAGTGGAAATGCTGGGAACGCAGATAGATAACGGCACCAAACAGCCGGTGGTTGCAGAAGGTGCAACGGTGGTGTGGGAAGGCAAGTTGCTCTCTGACATCAGTGGCGTACATGACTTTCAACTTTATGCGGGCAGCTATTTCAAACTGATCGCCGATGGCAAGGTCATCAAGAATGGCTGGCGCCAGAACTGGAATCCCTGGTATCACAATTTCAGGTTGCCCATGACGGCAGGTAAGCCAGTCAGCATTCGTGTGGAATGGACACCAGATAACAGTTATATCGCGTTGTTGCATAACAATCCTTTGCCGAATGCTGATCGCCATTCACTGTGGTTGTCATCTGAAGCGGCGCAGAGCATTGACTATTACTTCATCAGCGGTAGCTCAATGGATGATGTCATTGCCGGATATCGTCAGTTAACTGGCAAATCCGTGATGTTACCGCGTTGGGCTTATGGCTTTTGGCAAAGTCGTCAGCGTTATAAAACGCAGAATGAAATCCTTGATACCGTCGCCGAGTACCGTAAGCGTCATATACCACTGGATAACATCGTCGAGGACTGGTTCTACTGGCGTGAAGACGACTGGGGTTCACATAAATTTGATCCGGAACGCTTCCCCGATCCTAAGGGCATGATAGACAAGCTGCACACCATGAATGCGCACTTCATGATTTCCGTATGGCCGAAGTTCTATCCCACAACGGATAATTACAAGGAACTGGATGCCAAGGGTTATATCTATCGTCGTAATGTGGAATTGGATGTTCGCGACTGGGTCGGCAAGAACGGCTATCGCAATTCTTTCTACGATCCTTATTCACAGGAAGCGCGCGATATCTATTGGCGGCAAATCAACGAGCGTTTGAATGTGCTTGGCGTTGACGCCTGGTGGCTCGATGCATCCGAGCCGGATATTCATTCGAATGTGGATGTGGAAGAAAACAAGCTACGCATTGGGCCCACCGCGATGGGTCCGGGCTTCAGTGTCTACAATTCTTATCCGCTGATGCAAACTACCGGCGTGTATGAAGGTGCACGATCGGCAAATAAGGACAAGCGTGCTTTTATTCTGACGCGCTCAGCCTTTGCAGGTCAGCAACGCAATGCCGCTGCGACGTGGAGCGGGGATGTGGCATCGCGCTGGGATGATTTATACAATCAGATTGCTGCGGGTGTGAATTTTTCCATGTCGGGCATTCCCAACTGGAGCTTTGATATTGGTGGCTTCGCGCTGGAGAAGCGTTACCTGAATCCCGATGCGGCGAATCTGGAAGAGTGGCGTGAACTGAATCTGCGCTGGTTCCAGTTTGGCGCTTTCGTGCCATTGTTCCGTTCGCATGGCGAAGAACCTTACCGAGAAATCTTCAACCTCGCACCAAAGGATTCCGAGGTTTATAACTCGTTGCTGCGGTACGACGAGTTGCGTTATCGATTGTTGCCGTATACCTATACGCTGGCAGCAGACACTTATCTGCGTGATGGCAGCATGATGCGTGGTCTGGTAATGGACTTCCCCAAAGACATCAAGGTGCGCAACATCAATGATGAATATCTATTTGGTCCATCCCTGCTCGTTGCGCCGGTTTACAAGTTTCACGCGAGAACTCGCAACGTCTATCTGCCTGCCGGTGCGAACTGGTACAACTTTGACACGGGTGAATTGATTTCTGGTGGACAACAGATCGTGGTGAAAGCGCCATTATCCCGCATGCCGTTGTTTGTAAAAGCAGGCGCGATTATTCCATCCGTTCCTGTCATTGAACATTCTGGCGAAATGAATGCACAGCCAGTAACACTGAACGTATTTACTGGAGCAGATGGCCACTTCGATTTATATGAAGACGACGGAGTCAGCTATGGCTACGAGCGTGGCGAGTATGCGCGTATTACTCTTCACTATGATCATGCAAAGCGTACCTTGACCATTGGTGATCGCAAGGGAAGTTATCCTTCAATGGTCAAGGACAGAAAGATCAGCGTACGCTGGATAGAACCAGGTGTTGTCCCATCTGCATTTGATGACGACGTTAAGTCGGTGGAATACCTGGGCAAGGAGATCACGATAAAGCACTAATCGTGACCAAACCACGCTCGTTATGTTATGACGAATCTGGATAGCAGATTCGTCGCAAATGGTTTACTTGGATTGCTTTTTCCTGGGTGGTTCTGCAGTAGAGTCACGAATGACAAGCTGATGTGACACCACGTGATCGACCACGATTTTCACGTCATCTGATTTGCGTCGTACATTGCGCATCAGTAACTCAATTGCTGTTTCTGCCATGCTGGCAATAGGCTGATGCACTGTTGTCAGCTCGGGCCACACGCTTACCGCTGTGGG
>DATAHE010000304.1:0-6264 GCA_036263355.1 Steroidobacteraceae bacterium
TCGAGCCAGCATAGAACAGCAGCTGTTCAAGCGGATGCTGCTTGTGTCTCGCATCGGAAGGTGCAGAACTTTCTAACTGAGCCATGCATCTTCCCCGTCAAATTGAATGTTGATTGGCGGCAACCCAGCGCTTTGCGTAATGTGTTCGATATAGGCGATCACCTGTGTTGCCCTGTTGGCTGCCCGTGCTGCAATCGGCCTTCCCGGCGCTTCCACATAAACAGGTGTGAAACCGACCTTGATCTTGCCATCTTGTATTCGCACGCGACCAATCATGGCGTTGACTGCTTCCGGATGAAACGGCGCAAGGTCATAAGCAGGATCGGGCTCGAAACCGAACAGGACTTTTCGTTTCTTCGCCCATGCTTCACGGGCTTTGCGTGCAGCTTCAGAACCTTGTGTTCCAGCCTGGTTGGGGCTCAGTGCCTTGGTCACTACGCAGCCATTGCCCAGCCCATGAAATACAGGTTTGCCGCGATACAGCTCAATGCCACGAACAATATGAGCATGATGTCCAATCACCACATCGGCACCTGCTTCAATCGCAGCATGGGCCACTGGTCGTTCATAAGTGGCCAGTCGCGCAGGTGTATGGACAATACCTTTATGCAATGACACCACAACATATCTCGCATGCTTCTTCGCATTGGCGATATCAACCATCATCTCGCTCACTGATGCTGCATTCGGCAACGTGAACGGTGCGGTGGGTGCAATAGGCACATGGTTCTCGGTATCAACGCGTATGTAATTCACGCCACCACGTTCTGCTGTGGCCCAGCCACTTTCTGGACCGACGCAGTTATAACTCAGCAAGGCAATATCATTGCCAATCAACGCAGGTCGTTTGGCTTGTTGCAGATCAATACCTGCACCGGTGTGCTTGATATGATGTTGATCCAGTGCGGCGATGGTGTCGATCACACCAGTCATGCCGCAGTCAGTCATATGATTGCCAGCCAGCGACATCGCCGTAAAACCTGCACGAGCCAGCGCGGCGATATGCTCGGGATTGGCACCGGGTGCAGGCACATCACCCAGCTCCTGATGCGTGTGCAAGGTATGCGGCACTTCGAGATGGCCGACGGCATAGTCGGCGCGTTTCAACTCTGGCGCAATGCCGGATAGCCAGTGATCCGGATCGGTATGATCCAGAATGACATCGCCAGTGAATGCCAGATCAATGGTTAGCATGACGCGGGCAATATCCGTAAAATGCTGGCCTGTATTTTCATCGTACGTGGTTGTGGAAGAACCTTTATTATTCTGACATGGCGAAAAAACAGGCAAAGACCGTTACTAAAACCCGCAAGCAGGCGGCGTCCACCAATAAGCCCATCAAAAAGGCTGTCAAACGCAACGCCGAGGGCAGCGATGGTCGTGGCGTCAGCGTCACGCATATCGTAACTTTTATTCGTGAGCGCATTCGTGCCGGACGTTACGTGCCGGGCCAGCGTTTGATCGAAGCCGACATTATCCGCGAACTGCATGCCACACGCAGTCGCGTACGCGAAGCGCTGCAACGACTGGCCACTGAAGGTGTCATTACCATTGAAGAGTTCAAGGGTGCATCGGTCCGGCATTTGACACGTGATGAAGTCGTTCATTTATATCGCACACGCATGGTGCTCGAAGCGCTGGCCGCTGCTGAGTGCGCCAGTCATGGTACGCCTGCCGTCAAACAGCGACTGGCATTGTTGCAGCATCAGCTGGATGAACTGGAGCACTCTGGCAATCACGAACATTTTGCCAAGCTGAATGATGAGTGGCATCGCCTGATTATCGAAGGCTCGCAAAATCCCTATATCGCAGCCTTTGTCGAACGATTGCACGTTCCTGTTTACCGACTGCTGTTCTCCACGTTCTATAACGCGGGTCGCATTGACAGCGCCAATGCTGATCATCAACGCATTACCGCCGCGATTGTGGCAGGCAGGGCGAAGGATGCCGAAAAATTCATGCGCGAGCATATCTCGGATGCATTGGATGCGGTCAGCACACTGGGATCCGAGTTTTTTAATTGATGCCGCGCGTTTCATGACAAGGCCGTTGCTGTTGCTATCTATATAAAAAGAATCGAAAGAAAAGTTTTGTCGCAGTGCACAAGCAACGCAGTCAGATAGTTATCTCTGTTTATTCGAAAAAGTTTTTCAAGGCGTCACATTCTGCGCACGCAGTATGCACCACCAGCTGATGTGCAGCCTAAGAAATAGTCATTACGATTGTCAACAATCTTGTGAACGATATTGCATACCATCAAATGTAGGCGTACCTTAAGCGCCGCTCCGGTTTGCGCGTCACTGTGTAATCGTCAACACATAATGGTCAATGCGTCATGCAGACACCTGGCGTTGCATACCCCGGATGACAAAAAAACTTTTTATACAGAATTGACGGGGTGGATATGCAATCGCGAACAGTTTCTTTGCGGCATGCAATTGCTGCGGTATTAACACTCTCCACAATTGCCAGCGTCAGGGCGCAGGCACAGGAAGCATCGAAGACTGATGATTCGGAATTGACCGAGATTGTCGTTACCGGTAGTCGTATTCGTAATGCTGCGCCAGTAGGTTCGAATGTGATTGGCATGGATCGCACTGATCTTGAATCAGCAACCGGATTGACGGTTGATCGCATGGTGAAGGAACTGCCACAGGTGCTCGATCTGGGTGTATCCGAAAGTTCGCGTGGTCAGGCCGGTGGTGCAGGCAACATTGTGTTTGGCAATACCATCAACCTGCGAGGTCTTGGGCCCTATGCAACATTAATTCTGGTGGATGGCCATCGCACCATCTCGAACAGTCGTTCGGTTGATCCATCCGTGATTCCAGGCTTAGGGCTGGAGCGTGTGGAAATTCTCGCTGATGGATCATCGGCTGTGTATGGTTCAGACGCCGTCGCCGGTGTCGTGAACCTGATTCCACGTCGTAACCTGAATGGTGTTGATACTAGTGTGCGTTATGGCACTGGAGATGCCTTTCATGAATATCAGATCGGTGCTGCAGGCGGTAAGGTATGGGATAGCGGTCAGGTGATGGTTGCCTTCGAGCATTCTTATCGCAGTGCTTTGAATGGTGATGATCGTGATTTCTTTACATCTGATCAGCGCAATGCCAGTGGTACCGACTATCGCACCACACGTTGCAGTCCCGGCACGATCAGTGTGGGCACAACTAACTTTGCCATTCCTGCCGGTGGTGTAACAGCCGCTTCTGCATCATCGCTGGTTGCAGGTTCTGCAAATCGTTGCGATGTGCTGATTGGACAGGATCTGCTACCCATGCAGAAATATGATTCGATGAACAGCACGTTCACGCAAAGCATCACCGACTGGATGGATGTGTTCGCGGACGGATTTTATTCACGTCGTACGTATTCACGTACGCCAGCCTACGCAAATGCAAGTTTGGCGGTTCCCAGCACCAACGCATGGTTTGTGCAACCTCCCGGCACAACCGGGGCTACCACGGTTGCCTATAACTTCATGGGCGATCTGCCACGTGATGTACAAACCGGTAAAGCCCAGAGTTGGGAAGTGACGCCCGGATTGCGTTTCAAGCTGCCACATGACATTCGCATCGAAGCATTGTTTACCTATGGTAAAGGCGATGATCAGGCGAATCAGTATCGCGGCTTGAACAACGGTGCATTGAATACTGCACTGGCCAGCAACAATCCCGCCACGGCGTTTGATCCTTATGGATTGCATCGTACTTCACCAGATGTGCTTGCGCTGATTTCCAACCAGATCTTCCTGGCACCTACACTGAACAAGTTCCGTGGCGCAGAGTTGCGTGCCGATGGCCGCATTTTGACAATGCCAAGTGGTGATTTGCGCTTTGCAGCTGGTTACGAAAGACAGGAGATGGATGTGCAACTGGGTTCTGCGCGCGGCAATCCCACGGTACCAATCACCTATCGCCGTTTCTTCCGCAATGTTGATTCGGTGTATGCAGAGTTCTACATCCCTATTGTTGGCAACAGCATCTCGGTACCGGGCATCAAGAAGCTGGAATTGACTGCAGCATTGCGTGAAGACAAGTACACCATTGTTGGCAACACCACCAATCCAAAGTTCGGTTTGAATTACGTTCCAGTTGATTCAGTAAAGATTCGTGCAACGTATGGCACGTCGTTCCGTGCACCGTTGATCTCTGAAATCTACGGCAACAGCCGTGGTCTGTTTGGACAGAACTACCAGAACCCTGCAGGTGGTGCGCAGCTTCTCGGCTTTGCATTGTCTGGCCAGAACCTTGATCTGAAACCCGAAGAGTCACGCACCTGGACAGCGGGTATCGACTGGACACCACTTGATGATACGAAGATCGCGTTGACCTACTTCAACATCAAGTATGAAAGCCAGGTCACCAACTATCTGTCGAACCTCTCTGTGCTGACACTGGAAAGTGATTTCGCAGGCACGGGCATGATTTTGCGTGGTGCTGAAGCCGGTGCACGTGTGCAAACGGAATTCACCACCAACGGCGTGCCGCTGGTCGCAGGTTCCTTCCCGGGTGGCAACCCTGCCAATGCAACACTCTTTGTTGATGGTCGCAACCGCAACCTCGGCACTTCGTTGATGAGCGGCATCGATTTTCAGTTTACCCAGAAGGTACAAACAGCATCAGCCGGTACATTCAAGTTCAATCTGGATGGAACCTATCTGACCAAGTTCGATGCCGCGGTGACATCACAGGGCAGAAGAGTTGATCGCCTGAACACCATTTTCAATCCACTCAAATTCAGAGCACGCGGTGGAGTGACATGGGATTACGGCAGCGTATCGACGCGTGTGGTGCTCAACTATGTGAACAGCTACGACAACAACAACGTTACACCTGTACAGAAGGTGAAGTCATATACACCTGTTGATCTCAGCGTCATGTTCCATGGCGACAACATCAGCTGGTTGGGAAGCTTCGGTAACGGGCTGTTGTTTGGCCTGGATGCCACCAACGTCTTTGATACCAAGCCACCCTATGTGAATGTTGGTCAAAGCGGTAACGGCGGCGGTGGATTTGATCCCACTGCTGCAAATCCGATTGGTCGCCTGATCGGTGTGCGCTTGCAGAAGAATTGGCGTTGATCCTGAGTGAGTGACAAAGACATTCCTTTGTCATAACTGGATCAGCTTTCCCGACACTCCGTCACGCTCATGCACCTCCCCTTTTTTGTAACACCCTTGGTGCATGAGTGTGATCGGAGGCTTACAAAAATTATTAAGAGAGCAGGAGATGCCCATGCGATCATTTTCCAGATTTGGCTTGAAGTCAGCGAAACCCGGGCTCTATTCATCACATAGGCTCTATCCATTGATGGCATTGGCGACTGCCGGTGCCTTTACTCACACAGCTCATGCTGCCGATGCAAGTGCAGATGCACTGGAAGAGGTGCTGGTGACTGCCGAGCGTCGCGAGCAGAGTCAGCAGACCGTGTCGATATCTGCCACAGTGCTGAATGCGGATTCACTGGAATCGCAGGGCGTAGTGGGTATTAAAGATTTACAACAGGTCGCACCCAGCGTGGCGATCAACACATTCAATCGCGGCACGTTTATCAATATGCGTGGCGTGGGTATTGCGCAATCGGCACCCACGTCCACACCGGGCGTCGCTACTTACATTGATGGTGTTTACATTCCGCATGAAACATTTCTGTCGTATGCGTTTTATGACATGTCTTCCGTCGAAGTGCTGCGCGGTCCACAAGGTACGTTGACGGGACAGAACTCAACTGGTGGTGCCATCTATATGCGCACCACGGCACCGAAGTTGCATGAGTTCTCTGGAACTGCCGATGTCACGGTGGGCAACTATTCCACCTATCGCACGGTGGGTGCAGTGAATGTACCGATGGGTGATATGTTCGCGGCACGCTTTGCGGCGGTTTATGATCATAAAGATAGTTATACAAACAACATTGGACCGAGCAAGAGTCGTCCCGGTAATGGTTCCCTGGTCAGCGCACGCGCAACGCTATTGTTCCAGCCATCAGATTCATTGTCATTCAATCTGCGCTACGAGCATTTCGACTTTGGTTCTGATTACAACGCAATCAAGAATCGCAACGATGCGGTGACTAGTGATCCCTACACCATTGAAGAAGATGCGCGTTCGTTCCTGAATCAAGATGGTTATCGTGCTTCTCTAGAAGCAAGCTGGGACATCAACAATGCGCTGCGTTTGCGCGCCATTACTTCCAAGCAGCATTCATTTAATGAAGATCAGGCAGATGGCGATCGTACTGCCACAGCATTGCCTGTAC
>DATAHE010000305.1:0-1921 GCA_036263355.1 Steroidobacteraceae bacterium
TACGTACCTGGACTCCGCTTTCAGGTCACTTTCATGGTTTTCTGATCACGCACGGCGAATCGATTTCGCTGTCTGACTTCTACACCGTGCGTCGTGGTGAAGAAGCAATCTATCGACCCACTGTGCACTACGCCTATCATCCATGTGATGATGCAGTGATGTCGGTGCATGAATTTGCTGGTCGTAACTGGCATCAACAACCGAAGCAACGGTTGCTGATGGATGAAATCATCGATGGTGTGGATGAGCTGGGTGTGTTGCTGGCGGGTCACCAGAAGAATGCTTACTGGTATGGCTCACAATTAAACTACGCAGAAGCGCGCAAGCTTGCACCGCATAACAACGCGACCAGTATGCAAGTTTGCGTATCTGTGCTGGCTGGAATGGTGTGGGCACTTGAGAATCCCAATCGCGGCATCGTCGAACCAGAAGATATGGATTTTCAACGCGTGCTGGAAATCTGCAAACCGTATCTCGGCAATGTCGTCGGAAAATATACCGACTGGACGCCATTGTATGAACGCGGCCGCTTGTTTGCTGAAGACCTTGACACCAGCGATCCGTGGCAGTTCAAGAACGTGCTGGTGTAGCCAGCACCGCGCAACAAGGATGATCTTGTGGAACGACGCGCTTCATCACGAATGCTAACCGTCGCACTGATCATCGTTGTCTTGTTGTTGATCAACGCAGGATGCGTATCGCTTGAGCGTAAGCTGCTGTTCTTTCCAACGCATGAAACCAGGGTGAACGGACTGACACCCTGGATGCTCTCGAACCAAATCATCGGCTACGCCAGAGAAGTAGAACAGCCAAAACATGTTTGGTTGCTACTGCATGGTAATGGTGGTCAGGCAGCAGATCGAAGTTATGCCATTCCGCACTTCGCCAATGATGATTCCGTCTACATCATGGAATATCCAGGCTACGGGCAGCGAGCAGGTACGCCGTCGAAAAAAATGTTTAATGAGGCCGCCCTAAAAGCCTATCTTGAACTGCGCGCCCGTTTTCCTTCGCAGCGCATTGGTGTGATGGGCGAATCAATCGGCAGCGGTGCCGCTACTTTTCTTTGCAGTTTGCCTCAGCCTCCCGACAAGCTGGTGTTGATCGTGCCGTTTGATCATTTGAAACTGGTTGCACGGGAACACTTTCCATCGTGGCTCGTCGCGCTATTACTGCGTGACGACTGGAACAATGTTGAGTCACTCGCAAATTATCGTGGACCGATTGATATCTATGGCGCGGAGCATGACGAAGTGATTCCGGTATCACACGCGCAGGCACTGGCAACATCCACTCCGCAAGCCCGCTTCACGATGATTCATGGTGGACACAATGACTGGAGTCTGCAACCGGAAGTCCTGATTCGTTATGAATGACTCATCAACATTTGTCGTGCGTAAACTGATCGAAGCAGATAACGAACAGTATCGCGCGTTGTGGTGGTATGCAATCACGGAACACTCGCAGTTCTTTCGCATTGCGCCAGAAGATGAGTCCACCAAATTTATTCCCACGCGCCTTGCTGATGATAGCTTCACCGTAGGCGCGTTCTTGGACGGAAGGCTGGTTGGAATCGTCAGCGTAGAACGTGACAGCAAAAAGAAAATGAATCACAAGGCACTGGTGTTCCGCATGTTTGTGCATCCTGATGCGGCGGGCATGGGGCTGGGCAGGCAATTACTCAAGGAAGCGATTCGTGGAATGGTTAGCATAAATAGCATCAGATATTTATATCTCACCGTACTTGCGACCAATGAGCGCGCCGTTCATCTTTACTCATCGCTTGGGTTCAAGGAGTTTGCGCGTGAATCGGGCGCAGTTTGTATTAATGGCGAATATGTTGATGAATTACAGATGGCATTGACCATTCAACGTTGATTCAGCCAGCCGCTTGCTGAGATCGTGCCACTGGAAGTGAACC
>DATAHE010000306.1:0-9972 GCA_036263355.1 Steroidobacteraceae bacterium
ATTTTCAATGAGTTGGAATGAGTTTTGTTCATTGCAAGAAAGTGTTGACCACTGCTAATACGATGTATTGACACCGGTAAGCAGGCAGCATTCGTGACCCGATACCCCGACCCCGCATTATTTCAGGTAAATCGCATGCCATCAGCAACAAGCATCAAGTCGTTCTCTGCGACGCCAGTAACGGCGAGGCAACCGAGTATCTACATATTTTCCGGCAAGCAGTTCCCCATTTCATGGTTCTCTGAAACCATTTGAGCAACAAAGTCCGCCCACTCCTCAGTACATTGACGATTGTACTTGGCTAACAAATCAGGATCGTCAGCAAGGATTTCAGGTCGCAAACGGGGACGATTTCGAAATTTTGTTGACAAACTTGCCGCAATCCTGCCGCCAAGCTCTGCGTCAACACCCACCACACATTCTGATACCTGCCCTGCGCGATAGGCAATTCGATCACATTCTGTTTCGGAACTTCCCGCTGTTGCGATAACAGTTCGACGTTTTCCGGCGTGCTCGGTATCGTCTTGCCATTCAGCAAATTCTTGTGCATGCGCGGCTTCTATCTTCTCAAGCGAACTAATGCCCCATTGTCTGCACACGACGCCTTCCAGAAACGCCGGTTTAACCGCAACACATGCATAACGTAAACGTCCTTTTGGCTCAAACGTTGATGCGCTCATAATACTTGGTGCAAATGTCGCGGTGATCCGTCCACGCAGCGTCCATCCAGTCAGCGCAAAGTGCAGCATGCCGTGTTCCCCCAGCGTCACCTTGCGAACTATGCCGCCGGCAGGTGGCATGGGCAAAGAGACTTCGTTGGCTGTTGGCCAGCGATGCGCATGATCGACAAACTCAGAAATACTCTGTGTATATGGCGTAATGAGCAGACCACTACCTTCGATGCTGTCCTGCAGCTTAGTCACTGTGTGCCATTGAATTGCGTAAGCACCCGCTGCGACTAACACAATTGCAGTAAGAACTCCTTGACCTCGCCATTGCATCATTTATCTCCTATGTATCGAATCAGAAATCAAAAGTGATTCATACTATCATTAATTGAAGCAATCACAATTGCGCGCATAACAAAAAGCACGAGAAGCATCTCATGCAGTGTTAAGGGCACCGCACCGTCTACTGGATATTCGTCGACATCAATCTTATTGTCGCGGCTGTTATCGCAGTGGATACACTACAGTGGTTCGAGTTTATTGGCGTCATGAGTCCAGTCGTCATAAAGCACACAGCTGAAATCACCGATGGTACTTTTTTATTGTGGCACCAAGCTTGAATGAAAGGATGCGCCTTGTCGTAAGGTCCACGATGCAACATCATCACTCCAGTAACACAACCTGTTCGAAACCTCATCAACGTCGGCTCGTCGCGGCATGACAGACGAAAACCTGTGATGACCAGGGCAACAGTATCGCTATGAAGGAAACTGTCATGAAAAAGCGGACTTAAGTGCAGCGGGTGACGCGAACACCATGTTCATATACTTTTTCTACCAGTGCCGTTTCCCTATCCACGCCGGACGGCCAGGAACACCCCGACAACCATCAGCACCAGACCTGCGAACCGTGAAGCGTTCACTGGATTGTGAGGCATTCCAATTAGCTGGTAATGATCAATTAATGCCATGGAGATGAGCTGGCCCAGCAGTACAAACGATATCGCATTACCGATGCCGAACTTTGGCGCAATGGAAGTAATACTTAAAATATAAAACAATACAAATGCAGCGCCAGAATACAGGTAGATAGGTACATTGCTTGAAATTGATTTTGGCCAATTACCGGAAATGAACAGATACACCATTGAAATAAGACTGCTGACGACGAACAGTATCGTCGTAGCGAGCGTCGGATTCTGAAGCCTGACTCCAAGACCGCCATTTAATGCCGCCATCACGGGTATGCCCAGTCCGGCGATAAGCATGATCAATGCATAGGTAATGAAATTGCTACTAGCCATGCGTAACTCCTGGGAATAATTTCGAAGCTGGTAACCGACATGTTTCATCTCATCGTACCATCTGTAACACCTGACGGCTGAAGGGATCTAACCTGTATTCAACACAGGAGACGATCCATGCAATTGTTAAATAAGGTAGCGATAATCACCGGTGGTACAAGTGGTATTGGGCTGGCGACAGCTAAGCTATTTGTTGCAGAGGGAGCGAAAGTAGTTATATTCGCCCGCCAAGATGCCGCACTTCAGGCAACTGTCAGAACTTTAACCACCACCAATTCAAACGACGCAGTACTTGCCGTGCGTGGCGACGTTTCGCAAAAGAGTGATCTTGAACGATTGTTCAAGACCGCGTACGAGCGATTTGGGCGGGTGGACATCCTCTTTGCCAACGCTGCATTGGTAAAACTAGCACCCATAGAGCAAACAGATGAGCAGTTGTTCGACGACGTGGTCAACGTTAATATGAAAGGCACATTCAATACGCTCCAGTGTGCCCTACCGATCTTAAATGACAAATCATCGGTCATCATCACCACGTCCTATTTCAATCGCATTGGCTTTCCCGGCACCAGTGTAGTCAGCATGACCAAGGCAGCAATGCGCTCGTTAGTAAGAGTGGCCGCGACAGAGCTTGCGCCACGCCATATCCGCGTCAACGCTCTCTGCCCAGGTGCAATTGAAACACCGCTATGGGGCAAACTCGGTCTACCGAGCGAGGTCCTGGAAGGTGCAGCAAAGAATATTGTTGCGCAAACACCTGCTGGACGATTCGGTCAGGCAGATGAACTCGCACGCGCCGCACTATTCCTTGCATCAGATGCGTCATCGTTTGTAAACGCCAGCGAATTGACAGCTGACGGCGGATTACACCAGGTATGAACCAAGCTCATACGAGCCATCTGGACAACCCACTCGAGTCCGACGCGCTTGACGCGTCGGATCTCGAATTGGTTCATAGTTCGCTTGATGGCGACAAGGATGCATTGCGGAAGTTACTTGACCGGCATCAACCATTTGTCTTCAACATCGCGATGAAGATGTTTGGTCATCGCGAGAATGCAGAAGACCTGACTCAGGAAGTAATGATCAAGATCATTACTCACCTGCGTTCGTTTCGCGGAGGCAGTGCATTCCGAACCTGGCTGTACCGCATTGCAACCAATCACTTTTTGAAAACCAGAAGACGCGGCATGGAATTGAACGTGGTCGATTTTCAATCTCACTTTGATGAGATCGACAAAGTACCAGCAGAAGATATACCCAGCGAAACGGCAGAAATTAACGGCAAGACGATAGAAGAATTGCGTCTGCGATGCACCGCCGGCATGCTGATGTGCCTGGATCGCGAACAACGACTAATCTACATACTGGGTGCAATGTTTGGCGCCTCCCATCAACTTGGCGCCGAGCTATTTGATATTACGCCCGCAAATTTTCGCGTACGTTTGCACCGTGCACGTAGCGACTTATATAGCTGGATGAATATGCGTTGCGGACTGGTCAATAAAGCCAATCCCTGCCGCTGCGCAAAAAAGACTTATCGCTTCGTGCGCGATGGATACGTCGATCCTGAGAACCTGGTATTTAACACGGAATTTGTGATTCGTATCGACGACCTTACCCGGCGTCGTTCAAAGGCCGCGATGGAAGCAGTGGACGATCTTCACGAAAAAATATTCCTGAACCATCCCATGCACACGAGCAAAACAAAAATCATGGAGGAGATTTTCGGGAACGAAGCGATACGTATGCTGTTTGGAAGCTAGAAGGCACTAACAGTTAATCTGTCGCAATAATACAAAGCTCGCTATAAGACATCAGGTTGACATCAACAGGTGTACACCGCCTATACCAGCAAGCTACGCATTGGTGTAGATATCAAGCGTCGATATTCTTGGTCATCTCAAATGCGACGATCCGATCTAACTCAATCTTGCTCGACGGTGGGAAATTATATGAATAATGACAGCATGCGCTACGTCAACAGGGCTCTGACTCGTCGCAGATTTCTGCACGGCTGCGCGGTCTTCGCCGCATCGCTATGCGCCAGAGTAACAATCGCTCAAGTCACGGAGCGACGTACACTTTCGTTTGTTCACACCCACACGGGCGAGAAGCTAACGACCACCTATTCCATAGATGGACAGTATCAACCAGAAAGCCTGGAGCAGCTAAATCATCTGCTGCGTGATTTCCGCAACGGCGAAGCTCATCCCATGGATCCTAAACTATTCGACATCTTGTTCGACCTACAAGCGCTTACAAAATATGAAGGCGCCTTCCATATCATCTCTGCCTATCGCTCGCCAGCAACCAATGCGCAATTACGCAGCAAATCAACTGGGGTTGCTGAGCACAGTAAACACATGGAAGGTAAAGCCATTGATGTACGACTGCCGGGATTCTCCACACTAGAGCTGCGAGATCTGGCAAAGTCTTTGCGTCGCGGCGGTGTTGGATATTATGAGAAGTCAGACTTTGTGCACGTTGATACCGGACCGGTGCGCAATTGGTGATTGGCGAGACCGATCATATGGGAAGATGGTGACTATGTATGGAGTGCTTTCGAGCCATCGACTTCAGAGCTAATGCGCCTTTGGGCTATCGGTCAATCACATCTAATCATCAGAATGTGGATATACCTTCTTAATCGAGAGTGCTTGCTTGTAACTGAGCATTCTCCAAAGCCATTCGACGGGCCCATATTTGTAACGAGAAAGCCACCATTTGCTGAAGTAGATTTGTGCCACAAAAACCAACACCGCAAAGGCAACGTGGTAGGAATATGGAATTTTGTGTAACAAGCCAAGGCCAACACCCGAGAAGATGAACAGTCCGATCAGATTCTGCACCATGTAATTAGTCAACGTCATCCGACCTACTAATTGCAACGCTCTAAACGGCGCCATCATCTTTCCGTTGAGGTACAACCAGCATATTCCAGCCGCAAAGAAGACCATCTGTCCAAGAAAAAACCACATCTCAATATCGTAGTAGTCATCGATATTCCATCTGGAACCAAAATTGCGCAATGCCGCCGACACAATGGCGAATATCAACGACAGCCAAAATATGCGTGATATATATTTTTTATATTCTTGCATCTTGGCAAACATATCGACTTTATGTGCGAATACCCCTGCGAAGCTACAGGCCAGCATCACCAGATTCCAGTCAAAATATTTGGAAATAGAAAGGCTGATGTTCAATCCGGACTTCAACCCAAACCATAAGACATCAATCGGATTATGGTTTGTGTATAGAGTCAACTCGGGACTTGCGATGGGATTGTGATAATGAAGTCCCCTGCTCCAGACGATCAACGCAGGAAACGATACAAAACACAGTGCAGACAAAGCCAATGCCTGCCTGGATGAAATCCTGTGAAACATGAGGATAATCAGACCAATCAACGCGTAATCTTTCAGCACATCGCCATAGTAAAGAGCACAATTAAAAATACCGAAGACCAATAGCCAGAACATTCTGCGACTGAAGAACGGTAAAGGATTCAGGCCCTTGGTTTTGATATTCGCGATCAATACCGAGAACCCGTAACCAAACAAGAATGCAAGTAAAGGCCAGCCTTTGCCTTGAAAAAGCACTTGGACGATTCCTTTCAGGATTCTGCTCAGTACATCATCTGCGGGCACCCGCATGTTGCGCTGAAACGAAAAGAAAATAACGTAGTTAACCAGTACAACACTCAGCAGCGCCCAGCCTCGTAAAATATCTACGATGGCAATTCGTTGATGCCCTTCAATCGGTTTAGGTATTTTTTCGTCCATCGCGACTAATTCCTGCCACGAATAGGGTATTGCAATGGCTCCCAATACATCCGCGTCACAAACATATTGACGCTACGAATGGGTGCCACCACTCGCTTTAGCAGGCGTCTTCGCAGTTAAGTCAGCTCGAAACACGACGCCTATCATTGCAACATTTGCTGGGATAGAAAATGCCAAGAAGCCAGCCGCACCAATGAGCCCTGCCTGAAATGCACCGGTGATGGCATCGTTATGCCTAAGCCAATTGAAGAAGAAGTACATTGCAAGAAGTGAAATCATTAATACCGGTACACTCCATAGCGTTTGCATAGTCAACGCCGTTCGTAAAGATGCATTGCAGTTTCCGCAACGATGCGTAGGGGATTGAAACGAAAAGCGTCCGGGAATTCTTTCCACCGCTTTTGAGTGACACAATGGGCACTGTTTGGATAGCAAATTAAATTGCGACATAAATTACAAGACACCTTAAATATCGTCTGCCAGGTTTGAGTATTGGTCATGTATGTCGGTCATGGTCATTATCGCCACCAACAATTAACAATCAAGTCAGTATCGGCATTCCGGTGTCGTTAGCTATAGGCACAAAGCCATCAGCCTCTCTGCGGCGCATAGCTATTTACGACCATACCGCAGGCATAGGCTTTTGAATTCGTTAGCGTCAATAGGCCCGGCATGTCAAACAAACTCAACCCTTTGCCGACGTAAGCCGGATTAATGAACAGCTGTAATTCATCCACCAGTCCAGCTGACAGCAACGAAGCACCAAAGTGAGCGCCACCAAAACACATCAGTGGTCCTTGCTGCCGATTTTTAAGCTCACGGATTGCAGTAGCAAACTCACCATCAATAATTTGCGTGCGCAGCCATCGCGATTGGGTAAGCTTATCGGTCACAACATATTTTGGAACCGCAGCAATGTGACGGGCAAAATCGTAAAACGAATCACCGGCATGACTTTCGCCAGCACGTGTCCAGTGATCAAGATAACCCTGCTCGATCATCTTGCGACTTAGCAGAATGCCGTGAGCACCATTGACGATCATGTTGAAGTCTTTCTTCAATTCAATATCCCACGGACATTGCGAGATCCAGTCCCAAATTGTCCAGGCGATGTCCGCCTCCGCGGCGACCTTGCCATCAACCGACATCTGCATTTGCAGGATAAGCTTGCTCACTGATCACCTCTCGAGACATGCGTTGATTTTCTAAAGGGTCCATAGATATAGATCCGATTCACAAACGGCTTCAGGATTGCTACCTGCACTGCTACTCAGATGACCTCTACGTTGCACTTGCTTTCGGCCAACCGACAACTGCGGCGCGTCGAAGGCTGGCCTTGATAACCTGACGATGGAAAGGCCGAATAACAAAAAGATAAATCCGGCCCAAGAGGTTGTGGCAATGGACCACGGTGGTCACTGTTAGCTGATCACCGAGCGTTGCAGACGAACCCGAAGTTCGAAGCACTGAAAGTCTGAAATCGAGATGCTTGTCGTCCTCACCCACGATAACTTCAGTGTCGCTTTTGCTGTAGACCTTGAAAAAGGCAATGCGCTCACTGCTTGCTTCACCAGAGAGTTGCTTGGCAGTCTTCAAACCAAAGCACGCAACAATTGCATCTCGGATATTCGTTAGCCAACCGATCCATGACGGCTGATGCATCATCACGAATCGCCACAGCACATCGGGATCGCCAGAAGTGCCGGCTGGAAGTTGAACCGCAAATGCATCTGCGAGATTCACTGATTTATAAACTTTCGCGATGCCCGACTGCGCAGGAAGGGCAACCGGCTTTACCGACGTGAAGTCGCTTGTCATGAATGACACTCCAGAACTCGTAGGGCGCGACATAGATTACATCACTTACCAATCATCTCAAGAGATCGAGTCACTCTAATCGTGGAGTTTAGCAAGCTTTGAAGCGATGGCCCCGTTGGCTATCTCATCCAAATACCACTACAACTATCTTGTGCAACCTATAGCCCATATAATCCCATGCCGAGAGACCGACCCAACCTCTTGCTTTGAGGCAACGCAATTCACTGCGCTACTTGGTGCTCCGCATGTCAACTGAAGATAATAACTTGCAAACCGTCGCGATCTTTGTAGATGTGCAGAATATCTATTACACCACGCGCCAGGGTTTCAACCGGAACTTTGACTACAACGCTTTCTGGGCCGAAGTGACCAAGAACCGGCGAGTTGTTAAAGCGATTGCGTTTGCCACCTATCGTGTTGATGAAAAGCAAAAGCAGTTTCAGAATATCTTGCGCGGCATTGGCTTTGAAGTAAAACTGAAGCCATTCATTCAACGTGGCGATGGCACTGCCAAAGGCGATTGGGATGTTGGTATCACGCTGGATGTCATGGAGTATGCGCCGCAAGCGGATGTGGCCGTGCTTGCATCGGGTGATGGTGACTTCGATATGCTGGTGCAGAAGTTAATTGATAAATACCAGATGGAAGTTGAAGTGTACGGCGTAGAAAAATTGACTGCAGCCTCGTTAATTCATGCGGCTTCCAGATATGTGCCAATCACCGAAAGATTATTGATGAAGTGACAGTGAAGCGGACAGTGGCCACATTGCATGACGCAGGTAACAAGCCCGGTCGTCGCTACTAAAAGAACCTTCGATTATGCGACACAGCATCGATGCAATATAAAAGTGCCTATTGCAGATGAGGCAATAGGCACTCGACAAGACCACTGAACACTCCGGACAAATTTATTTACCGAATTAAGATACTGCAAAAATAAATCTGTTCCCAATGGTCTTCCTTACATCGCCCTATGACCGTAGCTCAGCGCCCGCGTTATCTGCCACACGCCGTCCTTCTCTCTCCAGACAGTGGTGAACTCGCCAGCACCTTCGCATGAAACGGGCGAATGACAGAACCGGTGCGTGCCGAGCGTCATTGCACCATATCCCGGAATTGGGAATACGCGGAAGCTTGCGGTATCGAGTTCGCGTCTGAATTTGCCACACACGTTCCTTTTCGTGTTTTCCATCAATGCATCTACGCCAAGTGTTAGGCCACTCTTGTCGTGAAAGAACTCAACATCCTTTGCAAAGAAGGCAGCATGCTTCTTGAACTCAGCGGGATCGCTGCACTTGTTGAACGAATCAAACAGCGCGGTATCGAGCGCCAACATCTTCTGATAAAGCGGATCGGGCGTCGATGCAGAAGCGTTCACTGCGCGTGTGACGTTCAGAACGACTCGTGCTGGTCCGTCGCCAATTTCCCCCTTCGCCTCGCCGGACAACCTGTCACCTTCGCGCTGCAGTTCAAACTGCAGGACCTTGTCGCGACCACCGTCGGTGACGAATGTAAGTTTGTTTCCCGATATCAAGCCATTGCGGATCGGCTTCTGTTGATCGGCCTTGGGGCCCACGGTCCCGATGACGGTCGTGCCCGACTGCTGTAACACCAGCCATGCGGTGTCGTTGATGACGCGCCCGTCCAAAAAGTGAATATCGAAGCTTCCCGACCAAGTACCAGAGACCTCCCCTTCGTTTATCGCCGCGGACGCATGCGTGATCGGTAAAATCGCATTGGTCATGGTTACCAGCACAAGTGCAAGCACTCGTACAACTTTGTTGAGCATATGAGTTTCCCCAGTAGTAAAGGCTTTAGACGTACCCGGATCTACCAGGCTGGATGAACAACACGGCTTAAAGGATTTTGTTGCAACTAATTTCTAGTATTGTGTGATTGACGAGCACCATGAAGAAGTAGATTGAAAAGCACGCTACCGTAAATAGATCTGTTCCAATAGTCCGTAGCGAAGTAAGACACGACCGGCAACGTCTTCAGCATTGGTGAGGCGCTGCCAAACGGCGACACTGATAGCATGATTGGTGTTAAACGCCAACAGATGCGGGAACTACTAATGAACGCCGTTAAATCCAAGTTGTATCAAATGTCGTGGATGATTGGGCTGTGCATCGCTTTCGCCACCACTTCAATTCACGCTGCTTCGTTAACATTACTCAGCAGCGCACCAGCCAGCAATGCGACTGACATCTCGCGAACCGATAATCTTACTCTGCAGTTCTCTGCGCCTGTCGCTTCCAGCTCGGTCACTGCCAGTACTGTCACGTTACAAAGCATTGCGGGCGTTCAGAAAGTATCACTCAGTGTTTCCGGTGCAGTTGTGTCAGTGCGCCCGTTGACCCCGTTGTTGCCATGGACTAATTACACGCTAAGCGCC
>DATAHE010000307.1:0-3358 GCA_036263355.1 Steroidobacteraceae bacterium
CAGCGTTCTGCAAAACGTGCCGATCAATTGCGTGCCGATAAGCTGATCAGCGAGGCCGAATATGACACAGCACGTGCCAACCTCGCATCGCTGGAAGCTCAATACTCTGCGGCAGAACATCAAGTTGCAGCATCAGAATCCAGCATGAAGGTGCAGCGTCAAAGCCTTACCGATCTGGAAGTGCGTGCACCATTTGCAGGTGTCGTCGTTGCTAAAGCGGCACAGCCTGGCGAAATCATTTCGCCCATGTCTGCTGGTGGCTTTACTCGTACCGGTATCGCAACTATTGTTGATATGGACTCACTGGAAATTGAAGTCGATGTCAATGAGTCGTTCATTCAACGCGTTACTAGCAATATGAAGACTGAAGCCATTCTGGATGCATATCCAGAATGGACCATTCCCAGTCATGTTGTGAGCATTGTACCCACCGCCGATCGCGCGAAAGCGACGGTTAAAGTACGTGTTGGCTTTGACAAGCTTGATCCACGCATCCTGCCAGACATGGGCGTGAAGGTTCGCTTCATGGATAACAAGAACGAATCGTCATCAACCAGCACCTCAGCCATCGAGTTACCCGCAACAGTGATCGTTACCGATTCCAATCATCGCTACATATGGAAAGTAAATGACAACAAGCTTGAACGCGTTGCAGTCAGTACCGGGATCGAGCGCAACGGACGCATGCAGGTTCTCGCAGGTGCACAGGCTGGCGACCACGTGGTCAACAATCCTGCCCCCACGCTGCAAGATGGCATGAAGGTCAAAGCAAAAAACTAAGCGGTTATTTTTATTCTTTCTCACTATCACAACATCACTAACAGCGGATCATCATCATGAGCACACTGGTCAGCATCAATAAACTCACAAAGTATTATCAGCGTGGCGCAGAGAAGGTCCACGTACTGGAAAATCTGGATCTGGATATCCAGCAAGGCGACTTCCTGGCATTGATGGGACCATCGGGTTCCGGCAAATCCACCTTGCTCAATCTCATCGGCGGACTGGATCGTCCCAGCAGCGGAAACTTGCTGGTGGATGGTCAGGACATCAGCAAACTAGATGAAGCCACCATGAGCCGCTGGCGTGCAAGCAACATCGGATTCGTCTTCCAGATGTACAACCTGTTGCCGGTGCTAAGTGCCGAAAAGAACGTTGAGTTGCCGCTGTTGCTCACCAGTCTTTCTGCAAGCGAGCGACGCAAGCGCGCACTCTCTGCACTGCAACTAGTCGGTTTGGGTGATCGTGCCAAACATAAACCACGCGAGCTATCTGGTGGTCAGGAACAACGCGTCGGTATCGCTCGCGCCATTGTGTCTGATCCAAAGTTGTTGTTATGCGATGAACCAACCGGTGATCTGGATCGCAAATCGGGTGATGAAATTCTGGACCTGTTGCAGGCATTGAATCAGCAGCAAGGCAAGACCATCATCATGGTGACACATGATCCCCGTGCCGCCGAGCGCGCCAAGCGCGTGTTGCATCTGGAGAAAGGCCAGCTGGTACGTGAGGTAGCCTGATCATGCTGTCACTACTCTGGGCGAATTTGAATCGCAAACGCCTGCGATTATTGCTGACGATAGCTTCCATCGTGGTCGCGTTCATTCTGTTCTCGCTGGTTGAAGCACTGCAGTATGCACTCACTGGTGGCGTGCAGATCGCCGGTCAGGACCGGTTGATGACGGTGCAGAAAGTGTCGTTGATCAATCCATTACCACGCAGCTATTTCTCGCGCATTCAGGCTGCGGATGGTGTGAAATCTGCCATCTCGTTCAACTGGTTTGGTGGCTACTACCAACAGGAACGTAATCCTGTTTTCAGTTATCCCGTTTTGAATGAAGCACAACTGACCGACGTATATCCTGAGATTGTCGTACCACCTGATCAATACAGCAGCTGGCTGCAAACCCGCGACGGTGCATTGATTGGCCGCGCACTTGCAACAACGCAAAAGTGGAAAGTCGGTGATGTCGTACCGTTGCGTTCGTCCATCTGGTTCAAGTCCGATGGAACCAATACCTGGAACTTCAAGATTTCAGGCATCTTCGACATGAAAGAAGCAGGCGATACCAGCGGCTTGTATTTTCACTATGACTACTTCAACGAAGCAGGCCTTCAGAACGGCAAGGACTTTATTGGATGGGTAGCGTTTCGCGTCAACGATCCCAACAAGCTGAACGAAGTAGCCCATAACGTCGATGCAATGTTTACTAACTCAGAAACAGAAACAAAGACAAGCAGCGAAAAAGACTTTGCTCAAGGGTTTGCCAATCAGATGGGTAACATCGGCAAGATTGTCGCGGTGATTGTGATTGCGGTGTTCTTCACCTTGTTACTCGTGGTGGCAAATACCATGAGTCAATCCATTCGTGAACGCACCAATGAGATTGGCGTATTGAAAACACTAGGCTTTACAAAAATGCAGGTGACCACACTGATTCTAGCGGAAGCCGTGCTAATGACGGTCATCGGTGGCTGTATCGGCATGTTTATCGGCGGCGGAGCAGTTAAAGGCATCGCGAACTCGCTGGCTCAGTATTTGCCCATGATGAAAGTACCGACATCAGCTTATATTCTGGGATTTGGGTGCATGATCGTGCTTGGTCTGTTGTCAGGATTATTACCTTGCATGCAAGCATGGCAACTGAAGATTACCGATGCGTTGCGACGCCTTTAATCACTAACTGGCGCCCGATCATTGAATGATGCGATCGATCAAATATAGAACAGGTTGAATTCATGAGTAACTCATTTTCGCAAATGTCCGCCATCACGGCGATGAACCTGCAAAACATACGTGCACGCAAGTCATCGTCTCTTGTTGCCGTTATCGGTATTGCAGGCGTCGTTGCCATCCTCGTCGGTGTGTTATCTATGCGTGAAGGCTTTCGCGCCACGCTGGATTTATCCGGTGCAAAGGATGTGGCTATCATTATGCGCTCGGGCGCCAACGCAGAGATGTCGAGCGGTTTAAGTCTCGATCAGACGCGTTTGATCGCAGATGCCAAGGCTGTCGCGCAGAAAGATGGTCATCCCATTTCGTCACCTGAGCTATACGTTGTTGTTGACGTCCCGACAAAAAGCAACGGTACTGCGGCGAATGTGCCTTTCCGCGGCGTTGGACCTTTGGCTCCTGATTTACGTCAACACTTCAAGATTACTTCTGGACGTATGTTCACGCCCGGCAAGTTTGAAGTTATTGTTGGTCATGGTGCGGCCACACAGTTCAGAGGATTGAACGTCGGCACCAGAGTAAAATGGGGAACCACTGAATGGGATGTGGTCGGTGAATTTGAAGATGCCGGTGGCGTGTCTGAATCTGAAATATGGACTGACGCAACAGTGCTGCAAGGCGCAT
>DATAHE010000308.1:0-3359 GCA_036263355.1 Steroidobacteraceae bacterium
CAGCAATCAATACGGCACGCACAACACTGGCAGCGCGGGGTGGAAGTGGCAAGTCATCGATAAGGCACTGTCGTTGAATGCCGGATATGGTCAGGCATTTCACGCGCCGACGTTCAATGATCTCTATTTTCCCTATGGCTCTGGCAATCCTAATCTGAAACCAGAAAGCTCCAGAAATGTCGAAATGGGCGCATCGGGTGATATTGAATTGATCAACTGGTCATTGCAGGCGTATCAAAATCGTGTGAGGGACCTGATTGCACTGGATAGCAACTTCAGCCCGGTGAACACCGACGCATTGATACGCGGTGCTGAATTGACAACGCAGACAAGCTGGAAAAAATTCAACGCAAGCCTTAACTACACATGGCTTGATCCACGTAATCGCCAGCAAGGCAGCAACTACAACAAGCTATTGTCACGCCGCTCAAGGCAATCAGGACGTATTGAAGCGGGCTACGACTTCACAGTCGTACAGCTGACGGGCATCGTGAATATTGCGGGTCCGCGCTTCGATGATCTGGCTAACACCAAACGTCTTGGCGGATATACCACAGTCGATCTCAGTGCAAACTGGAACATTGCAAAATCATTTTCTCTCCAGGTGAAACTGAACAATGTGCTGGATCATCGTTATGAGACAGCGCAGTACTACAACCAGGAAGGTCGTAGCGCATACGTTACCCTGCGCTATCAAACGAAATAACTTCACTCAACACGAGGTAGAAACATGAATACACAATCCCGTTCCACAAGCACTGATTGGTTGATTGGTGGCACGCTATTACTGATGCTGGTGTTAACACGTTCCGGTCATTTTGGGTCTTCACTAAAATTACCAGATGCAAGCTGGGCAATGTTCTGGCTAGGTGGCGCATTGGCGCTACGATGGTGGTGGCCTGCGATCATGTTGGTTGCATCAGCAGCCATTGATTACTTCGTCATCAGCAATGGTGTGAGCAGTTACTGCGTCACGCCAGCCTATCCGTTCATCATTCCCGCATATTTTTCTCTGTGGTTCGCCGGACGCTGGATAGCCGGGCATTTGAATGCCGATGCACAATCACTACTGCGCACCGGCATTTCCATACTGGGCGGCGTGACATTCGCGTTCATCATCACTAACGTCGGTTTCTATCTGTTTGCAGGATATTTTTCCTCCATGCCAGCATGGACTTATCTGCAAGCCGTTGTGAAGTACTGGCCAGGGTACATGTTGCACACGTCCATATATGCGGTGACTGGACTGTTGATTCGATACATCGTTGTATCGTTACGTAACAGCGCCTCAACACAGTCTGCATCATCATGATGATTCCTCCGCCAGACGAAAAAAGTTATCAAGCGGCTCGTGCGCGTCAGGATCAATTGATCAAACCCACTGGCGCGCTGGGGAGACTGGAAGATATCGCTTGCTGGTTTGCAGCGCGGCAGCGTCGAGTTATTCCCGAAACATTGAAACCAGCCATCACCGTGTTCGCAGCCGATCATGGCGTGGCTGATCAGCAAGTCTCCGCGTATCCGGCAGCAGTCACACAGGCGATGTTGAACAGCCTCGCCAGCGGGCAAGCTGCCATCGCCGTTCTCGCAAGGCAACTCAATGCGATTTACGCCGTCGTCGATGTGGGCGTGAATCGCACCGGCGTCACACCGGAGCATGTTATCGATGAACGCATCGCAAATGGCACGCAGGATATCAGCACTCAACCAGCGATGACTCGCCAACAAGCCGAACAAGCATTGTTGGTCGGTGCTGACTATGCCGATAAAGCCATTGATCAAGGTGCAACACTGCTCGTCGCCGGTGAAGTCGGCATTGGCAACACAACGTCAGCAGCGTGCATCATTGCTGCTCTAACGCGACTCGATCCTGGCATGCTTGTCGGAAGCGGCACAGGACTGGATGCAAAAGGTCGCGAACACAAGCTGGACATCGTGCGACGTTCATTGCAACGTGCTGCAATCGCCAATCCAGCCGCATTAAATGCACTAACTGAACTCGGCGGATTTGAAATCGCTGCGATGGCTGGCTATTACTTGCAGGCTGCGCGTCGTGGCATGCCAGTATTGCTGGACGGATATATCTCCGCCGCTGCGGCGTTGATTGCGATTAACATGGAGCCACTGTCGAAAGAATGGATGTTCGCATCACATCAATCTGCCGAGCTGGGACATGCGTTGGTGTTGGAACATCTGCAACTAAAGCCACTGATTTCTCTTGGCATGCGTTTGGGCGAAGGCAGTGGCGCTGCGATTGCATTGACAATCATTAAATCAGCGTTGCAATTGCATCGTGAGATGGCGACGTTTGCAGAAGCGGGCGTGCCGGAGAGCTAAACACGCAAATACTCCATTGTCGCAAGCTATTTGCTGTGGCGATGACTAGAAGCGATGGGTCATTCCCGCGAAGGCGGGAATCCAGTAATAAATGATTCCGGCCACCTGAGATTGTCGTAGCGTTCAATACATTCTAATGAATGGTTCGACAAGCTCACCATGAGCGGTACAACTGGATTCCCGCTTTCGCGGGAATGACGACCTAGCGATCTGATAGCGCATCATATGTAGTGATCATTGGACTCAATTATATGTCACGAAACAGAGATAGGATGAAACCAAGCTAATGCTCCTCACCCTCATCAGACATGGCGAAGTGGATGGCCGACCACAGGTGCTGCGCGGTCGCACGGACGAAGCACTGAGCGCTGCGGGTCATCAGCAACTGCAGGAAATAGTCGCAACCGTTCAATCGAACGTCGATGTGATCGTCAGTTCGCCGATGAAACGGTGCCACGAATTCGCAGTGTCAATGTCGAAGCAACGGAAAGTACCGCTGCATATCGTCGACCAACTTCGAGAAATTGATTTCGGTGAATGGGAAAACATGACACTTGCCGAAGCAGAAGCACATAACAGTCAATGCTTTCATACATTCAAGAACGACACCGAGCACTGGCATCCTCCAGCGGGCGAGTCCTACTCCGCCTTTAGGGAACGCGTGAGAGATGCACTCGTTTACATCTTAGCGCTTAAGTCTTCTCATATACTCGCCATCACACACGGCGGTGTCATTCGCGCCATCCTTGCCGAGTGTTTGCAACTCACCCCAGCAAGCGCTGCTCGCATTGGAGTTCCACTTGCCGGGTTGTGCCAGCTCTGGATTGACGACGATGGCAATGGAAGTCTGCTTCGGCTGCAATGGATTGAAAGACCATGCTAGCGGCGACACCGGTCATCATTACGTAATGGCAAATCAACCAATGCGTAGCCTGATACTCGCCATCCAATTTCTCACGCGCCTGCCAACACCGCAGGTCAAGGATTTTGCGCGCGAAGATCTGTCACGCACTGCTCCATGG
>DATAHE010000309.1:0-4809 GCA_036263355.1 Steroidobacteraceae bacterium
ACTGACAGACCGGAGTGCTGCTTCGCGATGTGATCAATCAACGCCAACATGTTCACGGTCTTGCCCACACCGGCACCACCGAACAGACCGATCTTGCCGCCCTTTGCGAAGGGGATCAGCAAGTCGATAACTTTAATACCGGTGACCAGCAAGTCCTGACCGCCTGCTTGTTCGTCATAGGAAGGTGCTGGACGATGAATTGGCCAAAGTGTTTTGGCATTCACTGGACCTTGTTCGTCCTGTGGCTTGCCCAGTACGTCCATGATGCGGCCCAGTGTCGCTTTACCCACTGGAACAGAAATAGGATTGCCAGTGGCGGTCACTTCAAGACCGCGCTTAAGACCTTCGGATACACCCATGGCAATGGTACGCACCACGCCATCACCCAACTGCTGCTGCACTTCGAGCGTCAGGTTAGTCTCGGTTACATTCAGCGCTTCATACACTTTGGGAATGCTGTCGCGTGGAAATTCCACGTCGATTACCGCGCCGATAATTTGTACGATCTTGCCGCTAGACATTTTCATTTCCTCTTTGAATCACGTGAGTGATTCACGAACTTTCAAATTCATGCTGGGTTACAACCCAGCCTACAAAATAATTAAACCGCTGCTGCGCCGCCGACGATTTCTGACAGCTCTTTGGTAATCGCTGCCTGACGCGCCTTGTTGTAGATCAACTGCAATTCATTGATCAGGCTGGTGGCGTTATCCGAAGCGGCTTTCATCGCAACCATGCGTGCGGCCATTTCGCAGGCCACATTCTCGACCGCACCTTGATATACCTGTGATTCGACGTAGCGCATCAACATGCCATCAAGCAGTTCAGCAGCCGAAGGCTCGTAAATGTAATCCCACATTTTTTGCAGCTTGTCTTCATCTTCAGTGACAACAGGCAACAACTGCGTAATGGTTGGTTTCTGCGTCATGCTGTTGACAAAGATATTGTTCACTACGAACAGGCGGTCAATCTTGCCTTCCTTGTACATATCAAGCATCACTTTCACGTTGCCGATCAGATCAGCCACGTGTGGCTTGTCGCCAAGGTTAGTGACGGTGCCAAGTGTGTTCACCTTGCTCAATCGACGAAAGAACTGTACGGCTTTCGAACCGATCAGACTGAGATTGACTTCCACGCCCTTCTGCTGCCATTCACGCATGGCAGCGATGACGGTCTTGAACAAGTTGGCATTCAAACCGCCGCACAGACCACGATCGGTGCTGACGATGATGAAACCCACTGACTTTGGCTCGCGCTCCACCAGATACGGATGTTTGAAATCCGGATTCGCCAGGCGCAAGTGACCAATGACGCGACGAATGCGTTCTGCATAAGGACGCGACGCACGCATACGTTCCTGCGCCTTGCGCATTTTGCTGGTGGCCACCATTTGCATGGCCTTGGTGATCTTCTGAGTATTTTTAATACTCGCGATCTGGACGCGTATCTCTTTTGTGCCTGGCATGGTTACTTGCTACCGATTTAATCGCTGCGCTTAGTAAGTGCCAGAGGTTGCGAACTCTTCGCAAATCTTCTTCAAGCCGCCGATGTTTTCGTCATTGAAGAGCGGGCTCTTGTTGATGCCATCAATCACTGCCTTGTGCGCTGTCTTGGCAAATGCCTGCAGACCGGCTTCATAAGCACTGACTTTATTCAACTCCACTTTATCGAGATAGCCATTGTTCACGGCGTAAATCGACAATGCCATTTCGGCAACCGACATGGGCGCATACTGCTTCTGCTTCATCAGCTCTTGAGTACGTTGACCGCGCTCCAGCTGCTTACGGGTTGCATCGTCCAGATCCGAAGCGAACTGCGCGAACGCCGCGAGTTCACGATACTGAGCCAGTGCGAGTTTGATACCGCCCGACAACTTGGAAATGATCTTGGTTTGTGCAGCACCACCCACGCGCGACACGGATACGCCAGCGTTCATCGCAGGGCGCAAACCCGAATTGAACAGGTTGCCTTCCAGGAAGATCTGTCCGTCGGTAATGGAAATCACGTTGGTAGGCACGAATGCCGTCACGTCACCCGCCTGAGTTTCGATGATGGGCAGACCCGTCAATGAACCTGTCTTGCCTTTCACGCGACCATTGGTGGCTTTCTCAACGTATTCTTCGTTAACGCGAGCAGCGCGTTCCAGCAAGCGGCTGTGCAAGTAGAACACGTCACCAGGATATGCTTCGCGGCCGGGAGGACGACGCAGCAACAACGAGATTTGACGATACGCCCAAGCTTGTTTGGTCAAGTCGTCATAAATGATCAATGCATCTTCGCCATTGTCCATAAAGAATTCGCCCATGGCGCAACCCGCATAAGGAGCGAGGTATTGCATGGAGGCCGGTGTCGAAGCCGAAGCGGCGACAATAATGGTGTGATCCATCGCGCCGTGTTCTTCGAGCTTGCGTACCACGTTAGCAATGGATGATTGCTTCTGGCCGATCGCAACGTAGATACACTTAATGCCCGAACCTTTCTGATTGATGATGGTGTCGATGGCCATCGCAGTCTTGCCGGTTTGGCGGTCACCGATGATCAACTCACGTTGACCGCGACCGATTGGCACCATCGAGTCAACGGCTTTATAACCGGTCTGTACAGGCTGGCTCACACTCTTACGATAGATAACACCAGGTGCAACGCGTTCAATTGGCGCGAGCTGCGTATCGGTGATTGGGCCTTTGCCATCGATCGGACGACCCAGTGCATCTACCACGCGACCCAGCATGCCACGACCGACTGGCACTTCGAGAATGCGGCCTGTGGTTTTGACAACGGCGCCTTCGGAGATGTGCTTGTATTCACCCAGAATCACGGCACCCACAGAATCACGTTCAAGATTCAATGCCAGACCAAAGCTAGCCCCACCCTGATCATTGGGAAACTCCAGCATTTCACCGTACTTCGCGTCTGCAAGACCGTGAATGCGGACGATACCGTCGGTTACCGTGATAACAGTGCCGACATTGCGCTCTTCGTTCGCGGCCGCAAAATTTTGAATGCGTGCCTTGATCAGATCGCTGATTTCAGATGCTTTGATGGACATATCTTCCTCTTTCTTCACCAATCAATTGAGTGATGAATCAAAAATTAAAATCTTTACGCGCGTACTTCAGTTGCCAGTCGTGCCAGTCGCACTTTTACCGAACCGTCGATCACCATATCGCCACAACGAATTACCGCACCGCCAATCAGGGTTGGATCGACGCTCAAGCTAAGTTGCACATCGCGGTTAAGGCGCTTCTTCAATGCACTCGCCAGACGTTGTTGCTGCGCTTCGTTCAACGGCGCTGCAGACGTCACATCCACTTGCGCACGATTTTCAACGTCAGCGCGCATCGCTTCATACATGGTCGCAATGTGCGGTAGTAAGGCGAGACGGCGATTGGCGGCCAGCGTTGCTACAAAGTTGCGTGCAGATGTATCAAGCTTGCTACCGGCGATGTCTGCGATGAGATCAACAATCTGCGCCGGAGAAACGCCAGGGTTGTTGAGTAACTTCGCGACATTCGTATCAGCGACAACCGCTGCTGCAATCGTTAGTGCATCAGACCATGTCTTCAATGCGTTATGCGACTGCGCGTATTCAAATGCGGCACGCGCATAAGGACGGGCGATGGTGGCTTTTTCTGCCATGATTGCGTTACGCCTTTGCGCCAGATTCGCCCGAACCATTTTCGATGGCGCGAGCCAATTGCTCGATCAAATCGGAGTGGGTTTTGGCATCGATCTCGCGGCCCAGAATACGTGCAGCACCAGCAATCGCCAGCGAGCCTACTTCAGCGCGCAATTGATCGCGAACACGGCTCTTTTCCAGCGACACTTCCTGACGTGCATCACTCAGCAAACGCTGCCCTTCGGCAGAAGCAGTTGTCTTGGCTTCGTCGATCATTTCGTTAGAACGACGATTGGCTTGATCCACAATTTTGCCTGCCTGACCACGGGCTTCTTTCACGATGTCCGCAGCTTGCGATTGTGCATCGACAAGGCTCTTCTCACCCTTGTCGGCAGCAGCCAGACCATCGGCGATTTTGCGTTGACGTTCTTCAATGGCACCAGACAGTGGTGGCCATATGAACTTCATC
Source organism: Steroidobacteraceae bacterium (assembly GCA_036263355.1). GTDB lineage: Bacteria > Pseudomonadota > Gammaproteobacteria > Steroidobacterales > Steroidobacteraceae > CAILZL01. The sequence continues at coordinate 4,089 of DATAHE010000309.1, forward strand.
ACCACCCAGCCGAGGATGATCAGTACCAGCGACTGGATAATCAGCGTTGCTGTTAGATTCATGGGATCTTTAACACCTGTTCAAGTGTGCGCGTACCGGGAACCAACAGTTAGACCGGGAACGGACTTGCAGTAGCGAACCACAGAGCGATACCAGTACCGATAATGAAGGCGGCATCGATCAGAGCCAGCAACAGGAACACTTTGGTCTGCAATACGTTCATCAGTTCAGGCTGACGTGCAGAAGCTTCGATGTACTTGCCAGACATGAAGCCGATGCCAATACAGGCACCCAGCGCGCCCAGGCCGATGATCAATCCGCAAGCCAGTGCAACAAAAGCAGTAGTCGTCATAAGGTTCTCCGTCGAGACTCAAGTTGTGAAAGTAAAAAGAAACTCTTGGTTAATGATGCTCGTGAGCACGCCCGATATAGACCAGCGTCAACATCATGAACACGTATGCCTGCAGCAATACGATCAGGATGTGGAAGATCGCCCATATCGCACCGAGCAACAAATGCAGAATCGCGCCGATAACAGTACCGCTACCGCCGAGACCGGAAATCAGGAAGAAAATCAGCTCGCCAGCGTACATGTTGCCGTACAACCGGAAGCCGTGAGAGATGGTCGGCGCAATAAAGCCTTCCAGACCGAAGAAGAGATTGGCAGCCAGCAGTACGATGGCGGCGATCCAGGTGAGTGGATTGATTGTGATTTTTGCAG
>DATAHE010000310.1:0-2171 GCA_036263355.1 Steroidobacteraceae bacterium
GAATCCGCGGTGTTGCTGCATATTGTGGATGCGGCCGATCCTGAACATGGTGACCGCATCGCGCAAGTGAACGAGGTGCTTACAGAAGTCGGTGCTGGCACCTTGCCGCAGATAGAAGTGTTCAATAAATGCGACTTGATCTCCGAGGCTCCCCACGTCGAGTTCGACGATCAAGGACAGGCACGGCGAATCTGGTTATCAGCCCGAACCGGAGATGGTTGTGAGCTGCTGCTGGAAGCGCTAGGAAAATTCCTGGGACCCAGCATCGCCCAATGTCGCATCCGTCTCGGGCCGGAGTCTGGCCGAGCGAGGGCAAGACTTTATGCCAGTGGCGCCGTTCGCCATGAAACCGTGCTGGATTCTGGTGAATTGGAGCTGGAAATCTCCATGCCGGTGTTGGCGCTGGAGCAGCTCTGCCGCAGTGAACACATAAACCCGGAGCAAGTGCTCTTTTAAGCTTGTGCCGGAGCGGGCTCATTCCTAAAATGCCCGGCCCCCGGCCACGCCGGGTTTTCTCTGTCACGCCTGTCATCGGAGCATCTACCCTCATGGCCTGGAATGAACCCGGCAATTCGTCCGGAAAGCGCAATCCTTGGGAACGGCGCCCAGGCAAAAACTCATCAAATGGAAATGGCGTGAACGACTTGCTAAAACAATTCAAGAAGACATTTTCCTCGCAACCCGGCGGTGGAAGTTCTGGTGTGGGTGCAGGTGTCGTTTCGCTGTTGCTGATTTCAGTGCTGCTCGTGTTGTGGGGTTCTTCTGGCGTCTATCAAATCCCGAATGGACAAGTTGCTGTCGTTACCCGTTTCGGAAAATTTCAGCGTGTCGAGCAAGCTGGTCGCGGCATTCGCCTTCCATGGCCTATGGAAGAAGCGCAACTCGTGAACGCCGGAGAAGAGCAGCACAATGCTCAACTGCGTGTACTAACCACTGATGAAGCATTTGTCGATGTCGTGTTCGTGATCAAGTACCGGCGTACTGACCCTGCGGCATGGGTGTTCAATATGCGCGATCCGGAGTCTGCATTGAACGAACTTGGTGAGAGTGCGATTCGTGAAGTCTTTGGTCACGAGACCATGGCAACATTGCTGGTACCGACACGACAGATGCTTGCAACTCGTGCAGGCGAGTTGATGCGAAACGCACTGGACACCAGTAAGTCGGGTGTTGCTATTAACGGTATTGATGTGATTGATGTGCGTGTGCCATCTGAAGTAAAACCCGCGCAAGAAGAAGTTACCAAGGCACAGACGGAAAGTAATTCGACAACGGCTTTGGCGCGTGAGTACGCAAGTAACCTGCTGCCGACTGCATCAGGGGATGCCAGCGCTATTCGTGAGAAGGCGGAAGCATACAAGTCGGAACGTATTGCAAAAGCGACAGGTGATACAGAGCGGTTTTTGAAGCTGTTGCCGGAATATCAAAAAGCCCCTGCTGCAACGCGTGAACGCCTTTATATCGAAACCATGCAGGATATTTATTCCGGCGCACGCAAAGTATTTGTTGATGGTAAGGGTAACGACATTCACATCACGATGGACAAAGCTGCTACGCCGGCGGTGATGAATGCAACCGCCGAGGCGAAACCTGCGTCGACACCATCAACAGCCAAAGGGAGTCACTGAATGAATATTCGTGCCGCTGTTTTTGGTGTGTTGCTATTCGCCGTTGCGCTGATCGTATTTGCGCTGGGCTTTACGTATACCATCGGTGAGAATCAGGTGGCGCTTAAGCTATCTGCCAATGAAGTCAAGAGCGTCGATAAAGCCCCTGGCTTGCATTTTACCGTTCCGCTTTTGGAGCGCATCTACATACTGGATCAGCGAGTGGTATCGCACGATTATGCTGAAGATCGCTATGTGACTGCCGACGGTCAAACGCTTCGCGTTGATTACTTTATCGCCTGGCAAATTACAGATGCGGCTGCTTATTTCAGGTCCACGCAGGGCAGCGAAGACACGATGATCCAGAGCCTTGGTGTTGCCGCAAAAGGTGCATTGAGGTCGATGCTTGAAAAGCGCAATTTGAAGGATGCAGTCGCCATTGACCGCAATCAATCGGTAACAGAGTTATTCAACGTGGTTGCTGCAGCATCTACCAATTTCGGTGTCAAACTCATTGATGTTCGTATTCATAAGGTTGGACTACCTGAAAACTATAACGAATCG